>CAZXSM010000053.1:0-5919 GCA_964643255.1 uncultured Lachnospiraceae bacterium | reverse complement strand
TATGTTTAATTCATCAGTAGCATTAGGTAGATCATTGATTAAAGAATGGATTAATATTTTAGAACATGAAGGTATAGATGATTTTGAATTAGATTTTTTTCAAAATTTAGGAGTTGAATTAAGTGTTAATCCAGAAGTAAATTCATTAAAAGATATTAATAAATTTATAGACAAATTCAATATTAAATTAGATGAAGTTAAAGGCAAATTGTTTCACCCAGATCAAATATTAGAAGATCAAGATATAACAGATATGTTTGAAATTGCTAGAGAATTTATAGAGAGATAAAGGATTGATATTATGGCTTCTATTGTAAAAATGTTGTCAGTAAATAATATAAGACAATATTCAAATTATATTTTACAAGATGAAAAAACAGATACTAATTTAGTATCTTTTTATAAATGTCATAGTCAAAGTATTACTGAAGATTTTAATAAACTATATGAAGATAGACAGAAGTTTTTAAATAGAAATACTGTTAATAAAGCAAGAAGTATTATTCAATCGTTTGGTGCTGATGAAGATTTATCACCTATGGAAGTTCATCTATTAGGAAAAGAATTAGCTGATAAATATCTAAAAGGAAAACACCAATATATAGTAGTTACTCATTTAGATTCTAATAATTATCACAATCATATTTTATTTAATAATGTAGAAATTGATTCTTTAAAAATGTTTAATTCAAAAAGAGAATCATTAAAAAGACTACATAATACACATGGGAAAATTGTAAAAGAACATGGTATTAGTTTATTAGATATTCAAAAAGAAGAACATAATTTTAGAAAAGAATCTAACGAAAAATATTATTCTCATAGAGAATATGTAGCAAGAGCAAAAGGAAATTCTTATTTAAATAAATTAGAAGAAGATATAGATAGATATATTTTTGAAGCAAATTCATACGAACAATTTTTATTACTTATGAATAATGCTGGATATGAATTTAAGGACAATAAACATTTAGGATTTAAAGATAAAGAAAATGATAGATTTACAAGAACTTATAGATTAGGATTACATTATAATAAACGTTCAATACAATATAGAATAGAGAATAAAGATTTTAAAATAGCTAAATCAAATTTTGATTTACAAAATAAATGGTTTGATAAATCAGAAGCCAAATTCCAAGAAAATTTAGGACTAAAAAATTGGGCTTCCAGCCAGAATTTAATTTATCTACAAGAGTTGTCAGACCTTGTTATTAATCAAGGATATAAGTTAGAAGATATAATTGAATCACAAAGGATCAAAGAAAATATACATGGAAAGTTTAATAAAAAAGTTCAAGAATTAGATGATTCAATTCATGAACTAGAAAAATTAAGTTTAGCTTTTGTTGATTATGCTGATTCATATACTTTAATTCAAGAGTATAAAAAATCTTCAGATAAAGAGCAATTTAAAAAAGACAATTATAGAAGATTTAAAAAGTTTGATAATGCAAAAAGAAATATGAATACATTAAAAAGCAAATATAATATTCATAATCAAAAGGCTTTAGATGATTTATTAAAAGAGTATAAATCTGAAAGAGATAATGTTTATAAAGATCTAAATAAAGAAATTAAAAAGACTAGAGATGATATAAATAGATAAAGAAAAAAAGGAGTGGTTATCACTCCTTTTATAATGCAACGAATGTATAATTACCTTGCAAAAATTTTAATTTTACAAACCAGAGCCTTTAATTATTAAAGTCTGGCTTTAAATTGATCCATTTATCCCCTACTTCAAGAATAATGTCAGCATTATATTTATTTCCAGATTTAGCAGTCAATCCTTTTACATTTGTTTTTCCATTTTTAAGTAATTGTTTTACTATTGTTTTTGTCAATTTTTTCTTACCTATTTTAGTTATAAAGTTATTATCTTTCCAAATAGTAAATCTACAATCATGATCTACACAAGTAAAAGCTTTTGTATTTTCAATAACTTCTTTATTGCAAATAGGACATGAACCTAGTGAATCAATTTCTTTTTTAAATTGTTTTATTTCTAGTGAAGTATCAACTATTTCATTTAGTTCATGTTTTGCTGTAGCTATTAAAGATTCAATAGCAATTTCATTTGAATATACTTTCTTTAATAATGATCCAAGTATAGCTGTTTCATCTGCCTTCATATCTATATCTAATTCATTTAAAGAATTGATTAAAAACTCACCTTTATCCCCTAGTCTATATGTACTATTATTCAGTTTAATATATTCACTTCTAATAGCACTTTCAATAATACCAGATCTAGTTGCTTCAGTTCCTATTTCTAAACCTTTTAATAAGTTAGCATATTCTTCTTCTTCAGTATCATCTACTTTTCTAAAAGGATTTTTTAAGTAATTATTCAGAGAAGATACATTCCAATATTTCGGTGGATTAGTTTGTTTTTCTATTATTTTAAATTTAGAATTTACTATATCCCCTACTTCAACATTTGGCAAATTGTTTTTTGATTTAGTTTTTGCATTTGAATCATATTTTGTAAAACCTTCTTTTATTACAGTTTCCCCTTTTAATTCAAAGTCATAATCGTTATTAGTAATAACTAATATTGTTTCATTAACAATATGATCTTCAGCAGTAAATACAGCAGAGAATCTATTGAAAATTGCTTGATAACAATTCCTTTCTTTATCTGATAAATCATTTAAATTAGGAAGCTTATTAGTCGGTGTTAAAGCAGAGTGTGATTCAATTTTAGAATCATCATAAATTCTTTTTGATTCTTTATTAATTAAATCATAATTATAATCACCATTAATAACTTGAATAATTGAATCAATCTTTTCTTTCTCATTTTCTGATAAATAATTAGTGGCTGTTCGTGGATATGATATAAACCCTTTTTCATATAAAGATTGAGATAGTTTTAAAGTATCACTAGGACTATATTTATATTGTTTTGACAGATAGTTTTGTAAATCTGATTGAGAAAACAATCTAGGACTTCCTATTATTTTTTCTGTAGTATCAAGGCTTGTAACAATAGAATTATTAGAATTGAATGAATTAAGCATTTCAATTAATTCTAAATCTTTAGGTGTATCATATTTTTCTTTATGATTTAAAGGTATAATTTCACCTTTCGTTTCTTCTTTTGATTCTAATTGATAATAATTTTTTGGTACAAAGTTTTTAATTTCAAGTTCACGATCATAAATAGTTCTAACTATTGGTGTTAAAACTCTACCTACTCTTAATAAAGTATTTGCTTTAACAGTTGCATATCTAGTTAAGTTTATTCCATATAACCAATCTATATATTGTCTGGCATACCCTTCATCTGCTAAATTATTATATTCATTTTGTAATTTCATATTTTTAATTTCTTTGGCTATAGTTTCTTCAGTTTGTTCTGGCAACCACAATCTATATACTGGCTTATTATTATTAGCTTCATCTAAAACGATTCTAATAATGATTTCACCTTCTCTATCACTATCACCAGCATTAACAACAGAAGCTACTCTAGGATCGTTTATAAGCCTTTCTATAAGCTTAAATTGATCCCTAATACCTTTATCATCTTTTAGTTTATATTTGAATTTAGAAGGTATATAAGGTAGATTATCGGTAGTCCATGAATTACTTGAAGATTCTTCATAATCTTCAATATCATATAACGTAAATAAATGTCCGAATACTGCTGTTACAAAGTAATTATTACTTTCATAATAATTACCATGTGATTTAAAATATTCCCCATTTAGTTTTAATCCATTTACTATATTCTTAGCCAAGCTAGGTTTTTCAGCAATTATTAATTTCATATTATATAAAAATCCTTTCTTCTAATTCATTATTTTCATCTAATGTAGTTAAAACAATACTATCAACAGCTTTATCTATAGCTATTTTATTTCTATATTGTTCTACATATTTTTCTATATTAAACCAATATTTACTAGGTTTAATTATCTCACCAGTAGTTATATCAAATTTAGCTGGTGATCCATGATATTTATAATTTTTATGATTAGTTATTTCATACTTGTTATCTTTAAAAGGATTAACCCCTATTATCATAACTATACATTTTGATCGATCCATTACTTGTAATTCATCTGGTGTCATAAGTTCTCTACCAAGTTTAGAATAATTTTGTCCGAATGAATCTGATTGAGATCTTGTTCTTGAAGTATTATAATCATCTATAGTTTGTTTTCCTAATTGATTAGATACCATTTTTAAAGTGCTATCTTCTTTACCACCTAAAAATATAAAGGTATCACAGTTACCTATTATTGTGTCTGAATGATCTTTATATATAGCTTTTAACTGTGAAAGAGTTTGAAGTATAGGTACAGCACTCATATTTCTAGATCTAATTGTAGCTATTATAGATTCAAAGTCCGGTATTTCACCAATATTAGCAAATTCATCAAGTAAGAACCTAATATGTCTAGGTAAAAAACCTTGATATTTATTATCTGCTATTGTAGTTAATAAAGTAAACATTTGAGAATACATAATAGAAGCTATGAAGTTAAAAGTAGGATCATTATCAGATACAATTAAAAAGATTGCTGTAGGTCTTGTATCATTACCTAGTTTGTCTAAATTAAATTCATCTTCAGATAATAAATCCCTAACAGCTGGTATATTTAATGTAGCTAATCTAGTAGCACAAGAAATTAGAATTGATTTAGCTGTTTTACCAGAAGCTAATTTATAAGCTTTATATTGTTTTACTGCAAAAGCATTAGGTTCTTCTTCTTCTATTTGCATAAACATATCATCTAGTGCATTGATATAATCTTCATCATCTTCACGAGTTTCAGCTAATTCTAATAGGTCAATAATTGTTCCTAAATGTTGTTCTTCTTTAGGAAAATAATCAAGTACCACAGAAAACAAAGCTTGATATAAAAGCTTTTCTGCCTTCACCCAGAAATCTTCGCTTCCTTGATTAGTTGATGAAGTATTCCTAATAATTGTTTCAATTACTCTTAATATGTCTTGTTCTTTCTCAATATAAGCTAAAGGATTATATCTCATAGACTTATCAAAATCTATTAGATTTAAGACTTTAATATTGTAATTATTTTTACTTAATAAATATCCTAATTCATTTAATATTGTTCCTTTTGGATCAGTAACAACAAAATCAGCATTAAGATCCATAATACTAGGTTTAACAAAGAATCGTGTTTTACCAGAACCAGAACCACCAACAAGTAAAATATTTTTATTTCTTCTATTTTTAGGTTCAATATTATCATCTTTTAAAGCTAATTTAATGTTTTCAGATAGCATAATATTGTTGTTAGGATTTGTGTGATCATAAAGATCTTTTAGTTTATCAAAACTTCCCCACCTTGCTGAACCATGTTCTGCACCATGTCTAAAATTCTTTTTGTTTAATTTTCTATCTAATACTATAAATAAAATTACAGTAGTAATTAATAATGAATACATTAAATCTTTTGGATTTAATGAAATAGGAAATGCCCTTAAAAGAATTGTAGGTTTTTCAAAGATATAACTTATTCCAAAAAGAAAATCACCAATTACTGTTTTTCTAAAATAGTAAGAAAGATAGTTTATTAAAATGAATAAGACACTTAATAAAACTGTTAATGCTTTATTTTTTTTAATGTGTTCTTGTATTTTATTCATAATTTAATTCCTTTCTATAAAAAACAAAAGTGCCTTTCGGCACTTTGTTTTAGTTAGTTAAATAATGCTTTTAGAGCCGGTACTAACAATGTAGCTACTAATACTAAACCAGCACCAGATACAAATTGCTTCATTCCTTGTGATTTAGCACCCGGATTATCGTTACCATAACCTTCTAATAAGTTTACAACACCCCATAATCCTAGTCCAGCACCAATAAGAGTTACTAACTTTTGTAAAACATCTACCCCTTGTGTGAAAAATTGCATAGTATAATCCTTCCTTTCTTTT
>CAZXSM010000052.1:0-15650 GCA_964643255.1 uncultured Lachnospiraceae bacterium | reverse complement strand
GAACGTCTATATGCAAAAAGTCCTGGAGTTGCTTGCCAAGTAACACCTTTTAACACACCATTTTCATCTGATACAATTTCTTTAGTATAGTCATATTGTTGTGATAAATCATCATCAGTTAATCCAATATCAGCTACTACATCTAATGTATAGTCTGTGTTAACATATTTTAATGCATAGTCTGCTTCAACAAGGAATAAGTCTATTTTTTCATCTGCATCTACGTTTTCTTGATTAATAAGATCTTGATCTAATTTGTCTTGATATGCATTACCTTCATTAGGTGTAATTACCCAGTCTACTTCTATTCCTTCTGGTAATTTGTCTGCATAATAGTCATTAAATCTATCTTGGAATTCTTCGTTCCAGCAGTAAATTCTAAGAACTTTACCTTCTTCAGATTCTACAACCTCTTCTTCCTCTTCAGTTTCTTCAGGTTCTTCAACATCATCAGCATCATCGGTATCATCAGCTGGTGCTTCTGGTTCTTCAGTAGCATTATCTACAGGTTCATCAATATCTGACCCTCCACATCCTACTAAAAACATACTTCCAATAAGAGCCAATACAACCAATAAAGTCAACTTCTTTTTCATATAAATCCTCCTCATAATTTTATAATGATTTTACAGTTTCACCTTTTTGAAGGTGTCCATGAATAGATATTCTTTCTGGATAAGCAAGTTTCGGGTTCTCAATTTCATTGATTAAGCACTTTGCTGCACTCTCCCCTATAGCTTTTGTATCTTGTACAAGAGTTGTTAGGGTTGGTGAGATTGCTTTTGATAATGATAAGCCGTCATATCCTACCACAGAAATGTCTTCTGGTATTCTGTATCCCTTTTTTCGAATTGTCATAATGCCACCTAAGGCAGCGAAATCGTCTGGATACATAATACAGGTTGGTTTGTCATCAAGTTCCAAAATTTCCTTAGTAACTCTACCTGCTTCTTCCGAATCTAAATAGGCACATTCTCTTATGTATTCTTTCGGTATACTTAGTCCAGCCTCAGAAACCGTTCTGTGAAAACTACCAAGACGCTCTCTTGTTACTGCTGAATCTTTACCATGAATAAATGCAATCTTTTCATGTCCCTGGTCACAGATATAGTTTACTAATTGTTTAACTCCATTAGAGTTATTAGATAGTACCGCGGAACGATTATTAAAAACATAGTCTATTGTCACAACAGGAATATTGCCATTAATTAATTCAAAGACTTCTTCTTCGTCAAAATCAATACATGCAATTATTACACCGTCGAAGTTCCTATATAAGCAATGCTCATAATAGGTCATGTTTTTGTATTCACCTATGTTCTGATTAATGAAAGTCAAATCGTACCCCTTATCCTCAACAGATGTTTTAAAATTCTGTAAGATATTAGAAAAGTATTCATGGGTTAAACCACTATTAGCTTCATCCTGAAATAAAACACCTATATTATATGTACGATTTGTTTTCAAAGATCTGGCAGCAGAGTTTGGAAAGTATCCCATTTCCTTAGCTACTCTTTTTACCCTTTTTTTTGTCTCTAAACCTATGTCACTGTGATTGTTAAGAGCTTTACTTACAGTAGCTATTGAAACATTACACTTTGACGCTATTTCTTTTAAAGATACCATCAACATTTCTCCTTTGCCTTTACTTAATCGATTTCGCACTTTTAATATAACATGATTTAAAAAATAATGCAACAACTTTTATTTATATTTCTATGTTTTTTATATATTTGTTATAGTAAATCCCTATTTTATAGTCCTATGATATTTTTCTTGCAATTTATTGTGAAGTATTATATAGTCTATTTGTAATGTTTTTCTTTTTTATATGTTTTTACTTAATCGATTTAGTATACAGTAAAGGAGAATATAATCATGAAGTATGGTTATTTTAATGATTCAAAAAAAGAATATGTAATAACATCACCAAAGACACCATTACCATGGATTAACTATTTAGGGTCCCAGGATTTTTATTCACTAAAATCTAATACTTGTGGGGGGTATAGTTTTTATAAAGACCCTAAACTCTTAAGACTTACTCGTTATAGATATAATAATGTTCCTATGGATAGCGATGGAATGTATTACTATATTAAAGAAGATGGGCAAGACCCTTGGAACCCTGGTTGGCAACCATGCCAAACAGATCTAGATTCATATGAGTGTCATCACGGTCTTGGATATTCAACTTATTATTCTTCCAAGAACGATATTTCTACTGACTTAACTTGTTTCGTTCCACTTTCAGCTAGTTGTGAGCTTAACGTTCTTAAAATTAAGAATGAAAGTGATAAAGCAAAAACATTTTCATTGTTTTCATTTGTTGAATTCTGCCTTTGGAATGCAGAGGATGATATGACAAACTTCCAGAGAAACTATAGTATAGGAGAAGTTGAAATTCATGATTCTACTATTATTCACAAAAGTGAATATAGAGAACGACGTAATCACTATGCTTTTTACCACGTTAATCACCCGATTAACGGTTTTGATACTGATAGAAGTGCCTTTTTAGGAACTTATGGCAGTAAGGCCAGTCCTGAAGTTGTTAATAATATGACTTCTAATAATTCTGTAGCAAGTGGATGGGCACCAGTCGCTTCTCATCATATAAAGATAGAACTAGAAGCTGGGGAAGAAAAAAGTTTTATTTTCATATTGGGCTACAGCGAAAATCCACAGGAAGAAAAATGGACTGAAGAAGGACTTGTTAATCAGGCACCTAGCAAGGAATTGATAGGAAGATTTGATACTGAAGACAAGGTATTAGGAGCTTTTAATGAACTAGGAGAATATTGGGATAATTTACTTAGTAATTATCAAGTAGATACATCTGATACTAAGTTTAACCGTATGGTTAATATCTGGCACCAGTACCAATGTATGGTTACTTTTAATTTATCTAGGTCTGCTTCATTATTTGAGTCTGGTATTGGTAGGGGTATGGGCTTTAGAGATTCTTGCCAAGACTTATTTGGATTTTTACACATGTTGCCTGATAGGGCAAGACAGCGTATCCTGGATATTGCTGCTACACAATTTGAAGACGGAAGTGCTTATCATCAATATCAACCACTTACTAAGAAGGGTAACTCTGATATAGGGTCTGGTTTCAATGATGATCCACTATGGCTAATTGCTGCAGTTGCTGAATATCTCAAGGAAACTGGCGATTGGTCTATATTAGATGAGTCTGTACCTTTTGACAATGATGAAAGTAAAGCCGAATCTTTGTTTGAGCATTTGAAACGATCATTTAACTATACCTTAAATAACTTAGGTCCTCATGGCTTGCCTTTAATCGGCCGTGCCGACTGGAATGATTGCTTAAACTTAAATTGCTTTTCAACTGAACCAGGTGAGTCCTTTCAAACCTCTGGTCCTGATGAAGGCCCAGTTGCTGAATCTGTTTTTATCGCAGCAATGTTTGTTTTATATGGTAAAGAATATGTATCTATATGTAAGCATTTGGGCTTAGATGAAGAGGCTAATAGTGCACAGGGATCTGTTGATCAAATGTATGATACTGTTATGGAACATGGTTGGGACGGGGAATGGTTCCTTAGAGCTTATGACGCCTTTGGCGATAAGGTAGGCTCCAATGAATGTCAAGAAGGAAAGATTTATATTGAACCTCAAGGCTTTTGCACACTTGCAGGCATTGGGATTGAAGAAGGAAATGCTAAGAAAGCCTTAGATAGTGTTGAAAAACATCTAGAAACTCCATATGGTATTGTTTTACACCAACCTGCTTATAGCAAATATTACCTTAACCTTGGAGAAATTTCTTCTTATCCTCCAGGTTATAAAGAAAATGCAGGTATCTTCTGCCATAATAATCCTTGGATTATTATAGCCGAAACCCTTATAGGCCGCAATAATAGAGCTTTTGATTTGTATAAGAAAATAACTCCAGCATATCTAGAGGATATTAGCGAAATTCATAAAACAGAACCTTATGTTTATTCTCAAATGATAGCAGGAAAAGATGCTCCTAATATGGGAGAGGCTAAAAATAGCTGGTTAACCGGTACTGCTGCTTGGACATTTATGAGTGCTTCACAGCATATCTTAGGTGTTAGACCAGATTATGATGGGTTAATAATAGACCCATGTCTTCCTAAAGATATGAAAGAAGTTAAAGTTGTGAGAAAGTTTAGAAATGTAACTTATAATATTACTTTCCACAATCCTGATGGCATCGAAGGGAAGGTTAAGTCTTATAGTATTAATGGGGAAAAATATGATGGAAATCTTATTCCTTTTGATTTAGATGACTTAAAAGAGGCAAATGTAGAAGTTGAAGCATATATAGAAACTTATAATTAAAATGTTATAATAATATATCTACTAAAAGGAGGACCTGTCATTTTAACTTATGACAGGTCCTCCTTTTATCCCTATTGGGTATATAATTTATTATGGCAATATATACATTTTTATTTGAAATTTATATGATAGAATATATGTACAGTAATATCTATTGTTTTATATATATAGTAATAATTAAGTAACTATTTGAAATAATACTATTGTGGCTAAAATTTGAAAGGGAGGGTTATGATTGAACAATACAAAAAGAGAAAAAGCAAACACTTTGTTAGACCGAATGATTGCACTAAGAAACAGAGTTTATAAAGATGGAATAAACATTTATAAAAAATGGGATCGTCACATATCTAATGATACATTTAAAACAAGTGCCCTTAACCTAGCTAAAGAAATCACTTTTGTCGAAGATTGATAAATTCGTTATGGGCCTGTTCTCCAGGCCCATAACCAAATATTATACGTTTTAGACCATATCTCTAATACCTATTATCAAATACACGTCTGGTTTTTTTCTCACTTCTTGGCAAGTCTCCTACAGCTACAGCCTTTGGTACAATGGTAATTCCTATTCTACTTTTAAATGTTTCTCTCACATCATTTTCTAGTTGGTCTTTCTTATCCATAAAGTCAGTTTCAAAATATAAGGTTAATATATCCCTACCATACAAATGGTCAATTATTACCTGATACTCACAACTTGCCCCCTCTACTACTTGTAGAACATTATCTATCTGGCCTGGATAAATATTTACACCTTTAACTTTTACCATATCATCAGTACGTCCAGTCAATATATCAATTCTTGGATAAGGACTTCCACATTCACAATTGCCAGGAATTATTCTAGTTAGATCCTTAGTACGATATCTAATCAATGGAGCACCTTCTTTTTTAAGTGTGGTTATAACTAGTTCCCCTACCTCACCTTCAGGAAGTACTTTACCAGTTTTAGAATCTATAATTTCACAATAAACAAAATCATCCCAATAATGCATTCCTGATTCATAATCACAACTCATAGCTACTCCTGGTCCATATATTTCAGTTAAGCCATATATATCATATAAAGTAACCCCAAGCTCTGTTGCAATTCTTTGACGCATTTTCTCACCCCAACGTTCAGACCCGATTAAGGCTTTTGTCAAATGAATATCTTGTCCCACACCACGTCTTTCTATTTCTTCAGCCAAAAGCAAGGCATAAGATGATGTTGCACAAAGTACTGTACTTTTCATGTCTACCATCATCTTTATTTGCTTATCTGTATTACCAGGTCCCATTGGAATTACCATACTACCAAGTAATTCAGCTCCAGTTTGGAAACCTATTCCTGCTGTCCATAAGCCATATCCAGGTGTAATATGAACCCTATCCATATTCGTGACTCCAGCTAATTCATAACATCGCTTAAACATAATTGCCCAATCATCGATATCTTTTTGAGTATAAGGAATTATAACAGGGGTTCCAGTAGTCCCTGATGATGAGTGGATTCTAACTATCTCTTTCTCAGGAACTGCTGCTATTCCAAGTGGATAGCCTTGCCTCAATTCTTCTTTGTTAGTAAAGGGTATCTTTTCAAAATCCTCTTGAGTCTTAATATCTTCTACATTAATATCACTAAATTTATCATAATAGAGATTTCCTTCGAAGTTTTGCAAATATTTAATTTGATCTTTAATTAAATTTAAGTCTTTATTTTTTAGATTCATTTTACACCTCTTTACTAGCAAAGCTAGCACCTAAATCAAGAGCCTTATGGTTTGATTTCCTGTATTTTTCAGCAATTTTTGTATCAATTGCATGGCTAAAATCATCTTTAGATATTCCTAATTTACCTGTCACTGATGCTGCTCCAAGTAAGGAAAGATTAAGTACTTTAGCTGTTCCACACTGGTCTATTATATAATCTGCATCTACTATAATTACATTTTCTACTTTAGACTTAATGTAATCAATCATTTCTTCTCCATCAAATGTCTCACTTGTTAATGTTGCAGTAGTAGGAGTTATGCCTCTAGAAGAAACTACTACAGTTCCATCCTTTTTTAAATAATGCAAATTTCTAACTGCCTCAGAAGGTTCAAATCCAATAAGCACATCCGATTGATTAAATGGAATCAAGGGGGAATGGATATCGTCCCCAATTCTTACATGGCTCACTACAGAACCACCCTTTTGTGCCATACCAATAGTTTCAGCAGAGTGAACCTTAAATCCTTTATCCATTGCACATCCTGCTATTAATTTTGAAGCTAAAACTGTTCCTTGGCCACCAACACCTGTAAGTAAACAATTAATCATTTTTATAACCTCCTATAGCATCAAACGGACAAATTTGTGTACACAATTCACAACCATAGCAAGAAGTTGGATCTATTACTGCCTTACCATCACTTGCTTTGGTAATTGATGGACACCCAATATCTCTAATACATTTACCGCAACTAGTACATTCTTCTTCATAAACTGTTTGAAGAGTTCCTGGAGTCGTAACAAATATACATGGTGATTCAAAAACTATAGCTGATACTCCATCCTTAGCTACTTCTGCTGCATGCTTTGTCGCCTCTTTTGCTGCATCCAAATCTAATGGATCAACCACTGCAACATGGTCAAGCCCTATAGCCTTAAGAATTCCAGGAATTGATATTTTACTAGATATATCACCCATCATTGTTTTACCCGTTCCTGGATGAGGTTGATGTCCTGTCATAGCCGTTGTTGAATTATCCAACACTACTAAAACCATATTGGTTTGATTATAAACTGCATTAATAATACCTGTAATTCCTGAATGGAAAAAGGTTGAATCCCCTATAAATGCAAAGTTGGTTGTATCTGGTTCAGCTATGTGTATACCTTGTGTATTAGTAACTCCAGCTCCCATACATAAACATGTATCCACCATATCAAGGGGTTGTGCATTGCCAAGGGTATAGCAGCCAATATCTCCAGTAAATACTGCCTTTTTACCCCTCATAGCTTGCTTTACTGCATAGAAAGAAGCTCTGTGAGGACATCCTGCACATAGTACTGGAGGTCTTACAGGAAGGTCTGGTTTGTCATTATAAGTTTCAGGTTCTGGGTAATCTATATCTAAATACTTTGATAATAACTTTGAAACAGATTCAACAGTATTTTCACCTGCTTGTTGTACATGACCCGTTAATTTACCCTTTATGTCATGGCTAATATGGTGTTTACCACATATATATGTAAGCTGCCTTTCAATTACAGGATCTAGTTCTTCAACTACTATGACATCTTCTACCGAGTTCAAGAATTCTAGGGCTAATTTTTCTGGAAATGGATGGGGAGTTGCAACCTTAAACAAGGTATAGTCATCTTCAGAAGCATTTAATAGGTTAAGGGCTTCTTTTGTATAAGAAAAACTTACACCACCACTCACAATCCCTAACTTTCCTCTTCCTTCTAAAGTATTAAGTCTATATTCGGAAAATTCATCAGCAATTATAGGATTTCTTTTTTCAATATTTAAGTGGGCATTATATGATAACTTTGGGAATATAACCCACCTAGAATCCTTCTTAAAACCTTCACTCTTATGGACTACCCTATTGTCTGAGACTTCAATTGATGCATAAGCATGACATATCCTAGTTGTTGGCCTAATTATGACCGGTGTCTCATATTTCTCTGAAAGTTCGAAACAATCAACCATCATTTCATATGCTTCTTCTACCGATGTTGGATCAAATATAGGTAATTTGGAATACTGAGCAAAATGTCTAGTATCTTGTTCTGTTTGAGAAGATATTGGACCTGGGTCATCTGCAACCAATATTACCATTCCACCAGAAACTCCTACATATGCCAAGCACATTAATGGATCTGATGACGCATTTAACCCTACTTGTTTCATTGTTACTAAGCTTCTCTTCCCTGCCATAGAAGCTCCTGCTGCAACTTCTAAAGCTGCTTTTTCATTTATTGACCACTCTACATAAAGATCCTCAACATTTTCTTTTGCAATGGTCTCTAATACTTCAGTTGATGGGGTTCCTGGATAGCCAGTTACAACTTCCACTCCTGCGACAATTGCTCCTATAGCCATAGCTTGGTTGCCCATTAATAATCTTGTAGACATATTCTTTCACCTTTCTTCTATTGATCCCTATTTCTTGGGGTTATATTTGCCCCTAGATATGTAATTACTAGTAGCAAGTATATATTATGAAAATAAAAAAGCCTCTGTCCATATAAGGACAAAGACTGTATTCTCTGCGGTACCACCTAATTTGTCTGCTATGCAGACTACTTTATCATATACATATAGGTAGAAAATATATCATTGTATGTTTCCAATACATAATAACTATACCTCTTCATATATGCTCTGTTGATAACGGATAGAGCTCCCGTCAACTATTACTCACTTATATATAAGTTTTCTTGTTGCCCTCATGAGTCCATTCACTATAGATATGTTATACTGCTATCTCAGCACCAGCAGTTCTCTGTACTTGTATAAATATAGTTACTATTCTCAGTCATTGGTTTCAATATATTTATAAGTATATGATTATACTTTGGAAATGTCAAATAAAATCTTTTATATTTTCTTATGTATTATAGTTTTCTCAATTTGATCAGCGGGCATAGGTCTGTAGAAATAATAGCCCTGGCCTTCATCACAATGATGACTAGTTAAAAAGTCAAGTTGAGCTTTAGTTTCAACCCCTTCTGCTATAATCTCCATCTCAATGTCTTTAGCTAAGTTAACAATAAACTTGGCTATTATCTGATCCTTATTACTGCCTTCAATGCCATTAACGAATTGTATGTCCATTTTTATTCGATCAATAGATAGATTCTTTAACCAACTTATTGATGAATACTCGGTTCCAAAGTCATCAATTGATATGCTAACACCAAGGTCTTTTAGACTAATTAAGGTGTCAGTAATTTGTTCCACATTCCTAATCGCTGCTCTTTCTGTAATTTCAAGCTCCAAATATTCAGAAGCTAACCCAGTCTTCTTAAGTGTATTGTCTACTTCCAAAACAAAATCAGGTCGGCTAAGTTGATATACAGATATATTAACTGCTATTCTTGGCCCTATAAATCCTTCATCCTGCCAGGCCTTACACTGTCTACAAGCTTCTTCTAATACCCATGCGCCAACTTGATGTATAAAGCCTGATTTTTCAGCTAAAGGAATAAAAACTCCTGGACTTATCATACCAAAACTAGGGTGCTTCCATCTAACCAAAGCTTCAAAACCAACTATCTCTTTTGTTTTCAAATCAATTTGTGGTTGATAATGAAGTAGTAACTGATCTTTTTCAATTGATTTATACAAGTCATTGGTTAATTGAGTCACTTTCAGATTTCTATTCTTCATTTCCTGGGAACAAAACACATATTTGTCCTTACCTCGTGTCTTTGCACTATATAGGGCTGTGTCAGCATTTTTAACAAGAGTTTCTGTATCTGTTCCATCTTTAGGGTATATAGCAATTCCAGCACTTATTGTTATAAATATTTCTTGATTGTCTGTATAAAATGGTTTTCGAATTTCAGCTGTAATACGGTCCATAATACTGACTATTTGATCTTCACTGGTAATATCAACTAGTGCAATTGTAAACTCATCCCCACCAAAGCGACCAGGGATATCTTCATCTCTAATATTGTCAGAAATTATTTGTGCCACCTGATATAATACCTTATCACCAAACTCATGTCCCATTGTATCATTTATAGACTTAAATGAATCTATATCAGCGAAAACTACAGCAACCATTGTACCCTTTTCTTTTGCTTGCTTAATTTTTTCCCTTAATTTTTCCTTAAAGAAAACTTGATTAGGTAGCTTTGTTCCCTGATCGTAGTATGCAAGCATATATATTTTCTCTCTTACTTCAGCCCTGCTTATTAGGTCTGTAATACTATTGGCCACCATATTAGTAAAGTCATAAGAGTCTATATTCCATTCCTTTAATGGCTTTTCTGAACTAAAGCCTATAAAACCAATAACATTTTTATTTCTACCATCTTTAATAGGTGCATTAATCAATCCCCTTATGTTAGCCTCTCTAAGGTCTTTTGTTAACTTTTCTTTATAATATGAAAATGCATCTTTATCTTTTGATTTTGTTCCATTATAATCAGTAGATATGTCTACTATTTCATTGTTTTTAACAAAAGAAGATCCAGGGTTTGTATCTTCGATTACAGCAATTTTTTCTGCTTCTAGTTGGTTACTAATTATCTCGATCATATCTGGAGTAACATTTTCAATTTCGCTTATTTCTATTTTTGAATCTTGCCTAGTCCAATTCTTAGAACAAGTTATTCTCTTAAGCTCTTTATCAAATAATATAAAATAACCCATTTCTACACTAAGGAATGTTCCACTTTTTTTAAGGATATCATATATTATCTCTTCCAAATCAAAGTTGTCTTCATACTCAAAACCTACCGATATATCATACAAAAGTTCTTGCTTTTCTAGGTAGTAAGCATTTTGTTTCAGTTTTTTAATATATACATTATTTACAAATACGGATACTATAATTGCTACAGAAATAATTCCAATTCTAGCAATGTAATCTTTAGAATTTATCTCAACAAGTACAGAAGGACTAGCCCCCCAAACAAGAAGTTGGGACATTAATGAGGCTGTTGATACAGATATAAGTAATAACTTTCTATCATAAACAAGGCAAATAATAATAAACAAAAAAATAAAAGCCCATACACTAACACTGCCATACTCTATATTCATTAGTGTCGCACTAGGAATAACAATTGAAACACTAATAGCAACCAATAACTCTTTTGTCCTGCTGCCTAATTTCAACCTATTAAGAGCATATAAGGATCCTGATACAGCGAAAAGTATTATAGCAATTTTTATAATATTATAGTACCATTCAATTTGATTATGTCCTAGTAGCCATATTAAGAGTACAATAATAGCTCCTACACAACTACAAAGCAAAAGTACTCTGATGACTACATTATAAACATCGCTTGAAACTTTATCATTAAGAATAATTTGATTAGGGTCTGATACTCCAGTATCCAACTGGCCTAATCTGTATACTACATAAAAAAGTATGTATATTGCAATTAATGAAAGTATAAATTCAACTCTCGGTAAAAACATACCATGTTGCAATACTAAAATAAATGTTGCTATTTTAAGAAAATATATAACTATATAACCTGTAATTAATAGGGAGGATAATTTCCCTTGCTTTTTTTCTTTATGCTTTTTACCCTCTTTAAGTAAGATAATAAGATTTATGATTGCATATCCTATATGATATATATAATAGAAATATAACCATCCATTAGGAGAATAAGTCATGGTCCATCCATATTTTGTATCAACCAAGTCATTAAGATTACGACCCATAATTGGCAGAATTGATGAAGCATAAACCATCAAAAGACTAGGTATATACATAAAAAAAGCAAATCTCTTATCTAATTTGTCCTCTATCCCGGTTAACTTCAAGGTAAAATGAAGCATTAAGGCAGGAAAAGGAGCCCATCCTAAAGTAGCGATAATATATCCAATCATTGCCCCTCTCTGATTTGCTGCTACAACTGTAAGTGCAATTCCAAATATCCATAATAAGACGGCTAAACTTGAACACAATAATAATCTTTTCTTCCTTTTATATACCTTTGAATAAACAACAAATAATCCAAAAGTTGTTCCTATATTCCCACCTGTAACAATTAATATTCCTAATATTTTTGAATAGTCCACAATTATCACCTTTAGTATATTATTTAATAATTTTAAACGGTTGTTTTATCATTAGAATTATAATATTTATTATAAGAATGTATACCAGTAATATATACTGATATGTATCTACTTGGCCAAGAACTCTTTCATCCTTTGAATATTAGCATTAGCATCTTTAATTCCTATATCATAAACCCTCTGGAGTTCCGCCGGATTAGTTTCAACTCTTTTAATCCCCAAATCCACACTAGGAGCTAGGACCAAGGTATTGCCCTCTTTCTCTAGTCTGTGTAACTCGTCAATTGTGTCATTATATACTTTATGTCTATTTTCCATTACTTCTGCAATTTTAGGATATTTTCTAGTAAGAAGCTTTACCACTGGAAGTAAGGAGTTTTTCTTTTTTCTATAGCCTTCTGGCCTTGTTAGGATTACTATGTTTCGTTCATAACCTATACTCCTAAACCATGAAATAGGTATAGCATCTGACATTCCGCCGTCTAGTAAATCATATCCCCCTACAGAAACAATTCTTGATACTAGGGGCATTGATGCTGAGGCACGTATCCACTGAGTATCTTCTTCATCACCCTTATCACAAAGATGATACACTGGTTGTCCAGTATGTACATCTGTGGCTACAACGTAGAATTTTACTGGATTCTCCATATATGCCTTTTGGTCAAATGGGTCTAAATTAGTAGGCAACTCAACATAACAAAAGTCAGCCCCATAGAGGTCCCCAGTTGTTATAAGAGATTTTAAACTAACATATCTAGGGTCTCTGCTATATTTCAAATTATAGCGAAGAGTCCTTCCTATTTGTCTTGACTTATAGTTAATTCCAAAGGTCGCTCCCGCTGAAACACCTACTACACCATCAACTTCTATATTGTTTTTCATCATAACATCTAGCACGCCTGCCGTATACATTCCTCGCATTGCGCCACCTTCTAATACCATTCCTGTTTTCATGAGTATTTACACGAACTCCTTGTCTTGACTTATATTGTAAATTATACAACAC
The DNA here is from genome assembly GCA_964643255.1 of uncultured Lachnospiraceae bacterium. GTDB lineage: Bacteria > Bacillota > Clostridia > Lachnospirales > Lachnospiraceae > JAAYRG01. The sequence continues at coordinate 2,553 of CAZXSM010000052.1, read as the reverse complement.
ATTATACAACATATCTATAAAATTGTCTTCTATTTAAAGGAAAAATTGTTATTTGACAATATATAAACTTATTGATAAAATAAATTCAAAGCTTACTGAAGTAAGCACAAGGCTTTATTAGGATTTAATACATCTAACTTGTTAGACACAATAACATAAGAAATTAATAATACCATGAAGGTAGACGCCAAAATAATTTTAGGCGTATATTCTTCATGTTTTTTTATTAACAAAATCAGGAGGAAATTTATGAAGAAAAACTCAACAAAGAATTTAGTACTTGCTGGACTCTTTATTGCTTTAGGCATAGTCCTACCATTTATTACTGGACAAATACCTAGTATCGGAAATATGCTACTACCAATGCATATCCCTGTACTGATTGCAGGTTTTGTATTAGGACCAAAGTATGGACTTGTTATTGGTTTTATAGTTCCACTATTAAGGTATATGTTAATTGGTATGCCACCACTTTTTCCAGTAGGTATTCCTATGGCTTTTGAACTAGCTACATATGGATTTGTAACTGGATTGTTATATGAAAAATTACCCAAGAAAAAGTCAAATGTTTTTGTTAGCTTAATTGTAGCGATGATTGTGGGTAGAATTGTATGGGGTATAGCAAGCTTTATAGTATTCAATGCAAGACAGACAGCCTTTACTATTGAAATGTTCATGGCAGGGGCCTTCTTAAATGCCATACCTGGAATAATTATTCAGATTATTATTATTCCCCCAATTATTATTGCTTTACAAAAAAATGGATTTATTGAGAATAAAAACTAATAATCACTTTGTTAAGAGCTTAAAATAAAAAGCTGGCTAGATAAACATGGTATTTCCCGTAAATTAAACTTTACTTGGGTTACATCATATTTTTCTAACCTGCTTTTTGTTTATTTCTTTTACACAAATACACAAATTTTTATTTACCTTCAACAATTTTCTTTACTTCTTCCACAGCTAACTTAGTATAATCATCAAATGACATATCTTCTATGCCTGTTACAATAATTCCACACCTATTAATAGGTATAAGAATCTTTGTAGCTGGACTTGAACTAATCGCACTAGCCATAGCCGGTGTTATTTCTCCCATATAGGAATTAGAAACTACAATCCCCATTGCACCTAAAATTATATCAGCATCTGAACAGTTATATATTACAGGATTCTCACCTGTTGCGCCGTAATCAGCACCTGCCTTTAACATGGAAGAAGTTGCTATACTGTTAGTGCCTAATGCGGTTACTTTACAAGAAGGTAAAGCTGATTTAACTTGTTCTATAATTGTTTTGCCCATTTTGCCGCCTTGGCCGTCTATCACTAGTATTTTCATATATATTATTCCTCTCCAACATCTAACACCAACTTGCTAAAAGACCTGTTTTTCATCAACTTTTTCATAACAGGAACTCCTACAATAGTAACAATTATAAATTCCGAAAGCATTATTTGACCTGTAACCAAAAAGAAATTAACTGGCTCAGCCGATAAGATAAGAATCTCAAGCCCTATTATAAAACAAAAAAAGGTGGGCCATAGGCTTGCTAGATACATGTTTTTAGTTTTGCTCATACATGTTGTAGCTAAGAAAGTAGCTAGGCTACCAAATATTACGTCAAATATCCCAAAGGGACTTGCAATATTAGCTAATGCACATCCAAGGGTAAGGGGAAATATATAAAACGGATTATAATAAGCTAGTAAGACCATTATCTCTGATACCCTAAACTGCAATGAAGTATAGGCTGGCAGGGCCATAGTAAGTACCACATATATAGCAGCAACTGTTGCTCCCTTAGCAAGCTTTTTAGTATTCATCCTCAGCACCTACCCCAAAATCTGTAGTATTCCACAAGATTTCAATCTTATCCATATCTTCAAGATAGCCGTACTCTTCTCTAAACCACTGAATAAGTTCCGGATCAGCCTTAACAGGGGTAGAGTTGTTCTCATATATATTAATACGTCCTCTGTCAAAGTAGTTTAAGACTATATCAACATCCTTTGCAATCATTTCCTTGGTTTGACCTTGTATACCTACTAAGAGATATGCAATATAGAAGTATTTTGCAACTTCCTCAGGACTTTCAAATGCAGCTCCCTTTTTTAAATACTTGTTTCTAAAATCATTATCAAATGTCTCAATTCCAGTATTAAACCTTACTTTAATACCTGGAAAATAATCTTGTATTTCTCTAAGTCTGTTACGATAAGACCAATGACATTCAAAATATATCTCTTTAATACCTTTATTAATCACTACGTCTTTGATATTTTTTAAGCTTCCCTTAGGCAATTCAAATACACTTGCTGAATTAATCACTTCTAATTTTTCAAATTCACCTGTCACATTTTTTAAAACTTGTTCATTAAAATCGTTTAGATTGTCGTCTTCTTCGCTATTATCATCTATATAGTCGCAAAAAAAACATCGCCCCCATTGACATGGGCGCGATTTTAGTAGCACAATTTCACGAGGATCTTTCTGTATGATCCTATTGTATCTAACCATAATATCACTCCCTTGATTTTTTTAGTGGGTCCCAA
>CAZXSM010000051.1:15165-16454 GCA_964643255.1 uncultured Lachnospiraceae bacterium | reverse complement strand
TCTAAAGAAGAATGTGAAAATACTTACTATATACAGACACTTAAAGACCTGGATTATGAAGAACTCCAATCTTACTGTAATGTAGGTATTACAGCAGGGGCATCAACCCCAAACAATATAATCAAGGAGGTTCTACTGCATGTCAGAAAAAGAGAAGAGTTTTGAACAAATGCTAGAGGAGTCAATAAAGACGATACACAATGGTGAAATCGTGGAGGGTACAGTAATAGGAGTAAAAGAAGATGAGATAATCTTAAATATAGGATACAAATCTGACGGAATTATTACCCGTAACGAATACACTAATACGCCTAACGTTGATCTTCGTGATGAAGTAAAAGAAGGCGACCCTATGCAAGCTAAAGTTCTAAAAGTTAATGATGGTGAAGGACAAGTTCTATTATCCTACAAGAGACTAGCAGCTGAAAAGACTAATAGAAAGTTAGAAGAAGCTTACAAGAATAAAGAGGTTATTGAAGCTGAGGTTACTTCAATCCTAAAAGGTGGTTTAAGCGTAGTTATTGATGAAGTTAGAGTATTTATACCTGCTAGCTTAATTTCAGACCATTATGTTAGAGACTTAGACCAATACAAGGGTGAAAAAATCAAATTTATTATTACTGAATTTAACCCAAGAAGAAGACGAATTATTGGTAATCGTAAGATTCTAGTTGAGAAAAAGAAAGAAGCACTAAAAGAAGAGTTATATGAAAATATCGAAGAAGGAATGCGCATTACTGGTAGAGTTAAGAATATTGTTAACTTTGGTGCATTTATTGATCTTGGCGGAGCAGATGGACTTCTTCATATTTCAGAAATGTCTTGGGGACGTGTAGATGATCCACATGATATTTGTAAAGTAGGGGAAGAAATAGAAGTTCTAATAAAAGAAATTAATGGAGATAGAATTGCACTTAGCTTAAAATTCCCAGAATCCAACCCATGGTTAAATGCAGAAGACAGATACGAACCTGGTACAATTGTTACTGGTAAAGTAGCTAGAATGACTAGTTTTGGTGCATTTGTTGAATTAGAACCAGGAGTAGATTCATTATTACATGTTTCTCAAATTTCTAAAGAACATGTTGAAAAGCCATCTGATGTTTTATCAATTAATGAAAAAATTACTGCAAAAGTAGTTGACTTAAACGTTGATAGTCAAAAAATCAGCTTAAGTATTAAAGCAATGGATGACATAGATTTACAAGCATCTGAACTTGATGAAGAAGATGATCAAGAAGTAGAAGATCAAGAAGAAGTTCAAGAAATAGAAGATCAAGAAGAAGTTC
>CAZXSM010000051.1:4862-15065 GCA_964643255.1 uncultured Lachnospiraceae bacterium | reverse complement strand
GAAGAACAAGAAGAGGAAGAACAAGAAGAAGTTCAAGAAGAAGAACAACAAGACTAAACATCAATTCTTATTCTCAAAAACTAATAAAATAAATAAAGTTTATTTTAAAATATAATATATATAGAATATAATTGTTTGGTGTATTCTATATATATTATTTGTATATACAGATTTATGTAACAGATAAAAGTTAAGAAGGGATGTTTTTATTTGTTGGATAATTATGAATACTTAAAAGAAGAATTTTATAATATGACTAATATTAATTTAAATGCATATAAAGAACGTCAGATGAAAAGGCGTATTGAAGCATTTATTGACAGGCAAAATTTTTCTGACAAGATAGATATAAAACAATATAAAGTAGAAAACAAAACTCCATATCGTTTTTTTGTAAAAGAATTAAAAAATGATTCAGAATTGTTGGATGAGTTCATTAATCATTTGACAATAAATGTTTCGGAGTTCTTTAGGAATCCTCAACAATGGGAAGAGTTAAGAGATAATATTATCCCATATTTATTTGATACATTTGGGAGAACATTAAAAATTTGGTCATCTGCCTGCTCTACTGGTGATGAACCTTATTCTCTGGTGTTGCTATTATCTGAATTCTTGCCCTTATCTAAAATTCATATCTATGCCTCAGATGTTGATGATCAAGTAATGGAAAAAGCAAAGCTTGGTATATATAATATAAAGAGTTTAAAAGAAGTTCCAAAGAAACTGCTAACAAAATACTTTATAAAAATTAACGAAAATACATATCAAATTTCAGATGAGATTAAAGAATGTGTTACTTTTAAAAAGCTCGATTTACTTAAAGATAACTACATTAATAAATGCAACTTTATTATTTGCAGAAATGTATTAATATATTTTACAGAGGAAGCAAAAGACGAAATATATAAAAAGTTTAACGAATCATTAGTAGATAATGGCATTTTATTTGTTGGAAGTACAGAGCAAATTATACATGCTCAAAAATATAAACTAAAGTCACATAAATCATTTTTCTACAAAAAGATAGGAAGCATTTAAAAGGCTGCAACGAGAATAGTTGTAGTCTTTTATTATATATTATGAAGATTGAAGTAATAATCGGTTGATTTTATTTCTGTTATTTAGTATATTAACTATGTGTTTATTTAGGGAAATACATACTATTTAATTTTTTTTATGGCGAAACTGATATAATTACACCCAGGATTTTCTGGTTAAAGTTAAGAGGGAGTGCTTATGAGTTTAATAAGAGTTGCTGTAGACGCTATGGGTGGCGATAATGCACCAGATGAAATTGTCAAAGGAGCGGTCAAAGCCATTCAAGATAAAGAAAACATAAAGGTTTTATTAGTAGGAAAAGAAGACTTAATTAATTATGAACTAAGTAAATATGAATATGACAAAGAGAGATTAGAAATAGTTCATGCTAACGAGGTTATCGATAATGATGAATCTCCAACTTTGGCTATTAGACGCAAAAAAGACTCATCTATAGTAATAGGCCTAAGATTAGTTAAGGATAATCAAGCAGATGCTTTTGTTTCAGCTGGAAGTTCTGGTGCAGTATTAACAGGTGGTTTATTTATAGTAGGAAGAATTAAAGGTGTTGAACGAGCACCACTTGCACCACTTATTCCAACACTTAATGGGCAATCATTATTAATTGATTGCGGAGCAAATGTAGATGCTAAGGCTAGCCAACTTCTACAATTTGCTAAGATGGGCTCAGTATATATGGAAGAAGTTGTTGGTATTAAAAATCCTAAAGTGGCAATTGTTAATATTGGCACTGAAGAAGAAAAAGGGAATGCTTTAGTGAAAGAAACATATCCTTTATTAAAAGAATGCAAGGATATTAATTTTACTGGTAGTATTGAAGCAAGAAACATTCCTTTTGGAGATGCAGATGTTATTGTATGTGAGGCTTTTGTTGGTAATGTTATCCTTAAACTTTACGAAGGGGTTGCACTTGCAATGATTGACATAATTAAAAATGCATTTATGACCAATACTAAAAGTAAGATAGGTGGTTTACTTGCTAAAGATGCTATTAAGGATTCTGTAAAGGAACTTACAACCTCTAACAATGGTGGAGCTCCACTACTTGGTCTTAATGGACTTGTAGTAAAGACTCATGGTAATTCAACTTACAAGGAAATCAGAAATGCCATTATTCAGTGTATAACATTTTCTGAGCAAAAGATTAATGAAAAAATTGAAGCAAGAATTAATGAAGAAGCCAAAGAGGCGCAATAAAATAGGGAAAGGTGAAGAATATGGAATTAGAAAAATTACAAGAAATTATCAGTGAAGTATTAAATATTGAAACAAATTTAATAACTGAAGATTCTAAATTTGTTGACGATTTAGGAGCAGATTCACTAGATGTATTTCAAATAATTATGGGAATAGAAGAGGAATTAGACTTAGAAATTGATAATGAAGATATTGAAAACATTGAAACTGTTGGAGATGTAATGGAAGAAATAAATAAACTTGCAAAATAGATTATTAACCCTTTCAATTAGGAATTTCTCTTTTTTTAAGGTTCCCAATTGAAGGGGTATTTATTATATATAGAAAGGTGGTAGACAGAGTTCTTTTGATATAAATATAAAACATATTTATATATTATTATATTTATATTTATACACTCATATTAATTATGAAAGATAGAATTACTAATAAAGGCAATTTTAATAAAGTAGAGCAAATATTAGGATATAAATTTCGCAACAAAAATCTATTACGACAGGCCTTAACCCATAGTTCATATTCCAATGAAAGAAACATGCATAAACTTTACAATAATGAAAGACTTGAGTTTTTAGGTGATGCAGTATTAGAGCTTGTTTCAAGTGAGTATCTATTTAAAAAGCATAAAAATCTCCCTGAAGGTGAATTAACAAGATTAAGGGCAACTTATGTGTGTGAGAGGTCTCTTTCTTTTTGTGCTAAACAACTTAAACTAGGAAACTATTTACTTTTAGGAAAAGGAGAAGCAGCAACAGGTGGAAGGAATAGAGATTCAATTCTTTCTGATGCTTTAGAGGCAATAATAGGAGCCATTTTTTTGGACGGTGATTTTACTAGCGCAAAAGAGTTTGTTATTAAAGGTGTTTTAGAGATAATTGAAAGTAAAGAATTCTTTTCCGATAGTAAAACCATCTTACAAGAAATAGTACAAAGTAATCAGGTAAACTCAATAAAATATACACTCATTAAAGAAGAGGGACCTGACCATAATAAAACATTTACTGTCTCTGTCAGTATAAAAGATAAAGAACTAGGGCTTGGTAGTGGCAGAACAAAAAAAGCAGCTGAACAAGCAGCTGCATATCAAGCAATTAAAAGATTAAGAGCTGGAGAATAAATATGTATTTAAAAAGTATAGAAATGTATGGATTTAAATCCTTTGCAAATAAAATAACTTTTAAATTTCAGGAAGGAATTACTGCCATAGTTGGGCCTAATGGAAGTGGTAAAAGTAATGTTGCAGACGCTGTAAGATGGGTACTAGGTGAACAAAGTGCTAAACAACTACGAAGTTCTAAGATGGAAGATGTTATTTTTTCGGGAACAGAAACTAGAAAGCCTCTTAGCTATGCTTATGTAATGCTTACTATAGATAATTCAGACCATAGGCTTCCAATTGAATATGATGAAGTTAAGGTAGGTAGAAAGGTATATCGGTCAGGTGAAAGTGAATACTTGCTAAATGGAGCAGTATGTAGACTAAGAGATATAACTGATTTATTTACAGATACGGGGATAGGTAAGGAAGGTTATTCTATAATAGGACAAGGCCAGGTTGATAAAATCCTATCTAGTAAGCCTGAAGATAGAAGAGAGATTTTTGATGAAGCAGCAGGAATAGGTAAGTATAAAAAACGCAAAAACATTACAGAAAAGAACTTGGAAAAGGAAAGAAAAAACCTTGTTCGTATTACTGATATACTTAATGAAATAGAAAGTAGACTAGAGCCTTTAGAAAGGCAATCAAAAAATGCCAAAAAATATTTAAGCATTTATGAAGACTTAAAGAAATTAGACGTTAATTTATTTATTATAGAAAATGATAAGATTCGTAGTTTAAAGGAAAAAACAGAAAATAAAATATCTTTAGTAGTAGACTCCCTTACTGAATTACGAAAAAAACATTCAGATACAACTGATGAATATAATAGACTTGAATCTTTATTGAATACTTATAATTCACAATTAGAAAGTGATAAAAATCTTCTTAGTGAAAGTAAAGTTAATCTTGAAAAAAACGAAGGAGATATAAAACTAATAAATGAACAAATTAATAGTATAGAAAATCAAAGTAATCATAGCCTAGAGCGAATCAAGAAACTTGAAGATGAGATTGCTTCTAAGACCAAAGAAAAAGATGGATATATAGAAGAAAAAAAAGCTTTAGACAATGAACTAGAAGTTATAGATAATGAACAAATAAATTTTATTAGTAAATTAGAAGATATTAAAGAATCTATAACAAACTCATCATCAGAACTAAAAAAATACAATAACAAAATAATTGAACTATTTGACAAAGAGTCTAGCGATAATAGTACTTTACAAAAATTTGAAACTTTATATGAACAAAACATTAATAAAAAGTCTGAAGAAGATGAAAAACTTCTTCAATATAATATTGAAGAAGGACATGTTAATAATGATTTGAAAGCATCTAAAGATAATCTGCAAAAGCTAATTAGTGAAATTAAAGACAGTAATGATAATATTAGAAAAACAGAAGACCTAATTGTTACTATCGAAGAGGAAACTGATAAGCTAACAAATGATATAAATAATAAGCAACAATCTTATCACAGGCAAAGATCTAAACTTACATCTTTAATTAATATGACTGAAAGATACGAAGGTTATGGAAATAGCATACGTAGAATCATGGATCTTAAAGATAATAATTCTGGAATATTAGGGGTTGTTGCAGACTTAATAAAAGTAGATAAACAATACGAGGTAGCAATAGAGACAGCCTTAGGTGGAAGTATACAAAATATAGTTACAGATAATGAAAACACTGCAAAGAAATTAATTAATTATTTAAAGCAAAATAAATATGGACGAGCAACCTTCCTACCTTTGACAGGAATTAGGCCAAGCAAGAATACATATTCACCTAATTTATTTAAGGAAACAGGAGTAGTAGGATTTGCGGATTCACTAGTTGAAATAGATCATGCTTATAAAAACTTGGCAAGTTATTTACTTGGAAGAAATCTTGTGGTTGATAATATTGATAATGCTATAGCCCTTTCAAGAAAATATAATCAAAGTCTTCGTATAGTAACATTAGAAGGAGAATTAATAAATCCGGGAGGATCTATGTCTGGTGGTGCCTATAGAAACACTAGTAATCTCCTTGGAAGACGCAGAGAAATAAAAGAATTAGAAAAAACAGTTAAGAACTTAAATGTCTCTTTAAATAAACTCACTAATGAGAAAAAGAATAAAGACAAACAAAAGTTAGAATTTAGAAAAGATTTAGAGAGTATTAAAAACCAGGTGCAAAACCTTTCTTTAAAACAAAACAGTATTGAATTAAACATAGAACAATTAAAAAATCAGAAAGCTAAAATCCAAAAAGCTTTTGAAGAATATAAAGATAAAATCGATGAAATACAAAGCAAAGATATAGATTTGCAAGAAAATATTAGAAAAATAAAAGAAATTATAGAAGAGAATAAAAAGCTACGCAATGAATATAATAACAAGGTTGAAGACTTAAACATCCTTCTTGCTAATACTGAGGAAAAACAGACAAAACTTCAAGAAGAACAATCTGCAGTTAATATTAAGTATTCTAGAGTAGAAGAAAAAAAGGACAACTTATTAGAAAATATTAAAAGAGTAAAAAGGGAAATAGAAAATTTATATATTGACAAAAACATTTTAGAGGATGAAAGTTCCCATTCGATTAGCAAAATAAAAGTAAAACAAGATGAATTAAATGAAACAAAGAAAAAGATTGAAATTAATAAATCAAAGATTCTAGAATTAGAAGATAATATTTCTAAAAAAGTAGGCTTAGTAGAAGAAGAAACGAAGACACGTAAAGATAGATTTAATGAGAGGGAAGAGATATCCAATCATATTAACGAATTAGATAAAGAGCTACTTAGACTAGAAAACAACAAAGAAAAATATGCTAGTCAAATGGAAGAACAAGTTAACCATATATGGGAAACCTATGAACTTACATATTCTAGTGCCCTTGGACTTAGGGATGCAACCATTAAAAACATAGCTGAAACTAAGAAGCAAGTATCAAATTTAAAAAATAAGATAAAGAGCTTAGGCAGTGTTAATATAGATGCAATAGAAGAATATAAAGAAACTTTAGAAAGATATGAATTCTTATTTAAGCAAAAAAATGATTTGGAAAAATCAGAAGAAAACCTGCTTGAAATAATAGGTGAACTAGAAGATGGAATGCGTAAGCAATTCAAGGAAAAGTTTGAAGATATAAATATAGAATTTAATATTGTTTTTAAAGAACTCTTTGGTGGCGGAAAAGCTACCCTATCTTTATCACCTGATGAAGATATATTATCAGCAGGGGTTATAATTAATGCAGAACCTCCAGGTAAAAGGCTGCAAAATATGATGCAACTTTCAGGTGGAGAAAAGGCCTTAACAGCAATTGCCTTATTATTTGCAATTCAAAACTTAAAGCCTTCACCATTTTGTTTACTAGATGAAATTGAGGCTGCCTTAGATGAGCCAAACGTAGATCGATATGCTGATTACTTAAAAAAGCTTTCAAAAAACTCACAATTTATTATTATTACCCATAGAAGGGGTACCATGAATGCAGCTGATGCTTTATATGGTATTACAATGCAAGAAAAAGGTGTATCAACACTAGTAGCAGTTAGCTTAATAGAAGACGAGTTAGATGTTTAAGATAATATTAGGAGGAAGAAGAATTGGAAGGAAAAAAGAAGGGTTTCTTTGGCCGATTAGTAGACGGTTTAAGTAAAACGAGAAATAATTTGATGTCAGGATTTGATTCTATATTTAGTGGTTCAAAACTTGATGAAGATTTTTATGAAGGGTTAGAAGAAATATTAATAATGTCAGATGTAGGAATAAACACTACTACAAATATTATTGAAACACTAAAAGAAAAAGTAAAAGAAAATAAAGTGAAACAACCAGAAGAGTGTAAAGACTTATTAATAGAGAGTATTAAAGAGCAAATGAAGTCATCTGATAATGCATATGATTTTGAAGATAAAAAGTCTGTGGTTATGGTAATTGGAGTTAATGGAGTAGGTAAAACCACATCTATTGGTAAATTAGCAAGTCAGCTAAAAGCAAGAGGAAACAAAGTATTAGTGGCTGCTGCAGATACATTTCGTGCTGCAGCAATAGAGCAATTAGAAGAATGGACTCACAGGGCTGGGGTGGATATTATTGCTCAAAAGGAAGGGTCTGACCCAGCAGCAGTGGTTTATGATGCTATAAGTGCAGCAAAGTCAAGAAATGTAGATACCCTAATAGTTGATACTGCAGGTAGACTTCATAACAAAAAAAATCTTATGGATGAACTTAAAAAAATTGACCGCGTTATATCAAGGGGTTGGCCAGAAGCTCACAAGGAAACACTTATAGTATTAGATGGAACAACAGGTCAAAATGCTTTGGTTCAAGCTAAACAATTTAGTGAGGTATCTGATGTTACAGGCATTATAATAACCAAACTTGATGGAACTGCTAAGGGTGGTATTGCAATAGCAATACAATCAGAGCTGGGTATTCCAATAAAATACATTGGGGTAGGAGAACAAATCGAAGATTTACAAAAATTTGATCCAGATACTTTTATAGATGCATTGTTTAACGTAAAGGAGAACTAATAAATTATGATGACATTAGAAAAATTTGAAGAAGCTTGTAGCATAGTAAAAGAAGTTACCTATAATACAAATTTAATATATAGTGAGTTTTTTTCAGAAAAATCAGGTAACCAAGTATATCTAAAACCTGAGAACATGCAACTTACAGGTGCATACAAGGTACGCGGTGCCTATTATAAAATTTCCACCTTGTCAGAAGAAGAGAGACAAAAGGGTTTAATTACAGCTTCTGCAGGTAATCATGCCCAAGGAGTTGCTTATGCAGCTAAGAAGTTTGGTGTTAAAGCCATAGTGGTAATGCCTGTAACTACTCCTTGGATAAAAGTAAATCGTACTAGGAAGTATGGTGCAGAAGTTATCCTCCATGGAGAAGTTTACGATGAAGCATGTGATTATGCATATAAATTAGCAGATAAAAATGGATATACCTTTATTCATCCATTTAATGATGAAGTTCTAGCTACTGGACAAGGAACAATAGCAATGGAAATATTTCAAGAACTACCAACAGTTGATATTATATTGGTTCCAATAGGTGGTGGTGGCCTTGCTTCAGGTGTTTCTACACTTGCCAAAATGTTAAACCCTAATATTAAGGTTATTGGAGTAGAACCTGCTAATGCAAATTGTGTTGAGAAATCATTAGAAGCTGGACAGGTAGTTACTCTTAACACTGTTGATACTATAGCTGATGGTACTGCAGTGAAAACACCCGGTGAAAAAGTGTTCCCTTACATACAAGAAAATATAGATGAAATTATTACAGTTGATGACCAAGAACTAATAGTACGCTTTTTGGATATGATAGAAAATCATAAAATGGTAGTTGAAAACTCGGGTTTATTAACTGTTGCAGCTATAAAACATATTGACTGCAAGAATAAAAAGGTAGTTTCTATTTTAAGTGGTGGTAATATGGATGTTATTACCTTATCTTCGGTAGTACAGCACGGATTAATCCAGAGAGGACGTATATGCACTATATCTGTCCTTCTACCAGATAGACCAGGACAACTTGTAAATGTAGCTACAATAGTAGCAGAAAACCAAGGAAATGTTATTAGGTTGGACCATAATCAATTTGTAAGTACTAATAGAAATTCAGCAGTAGAACTTACAATAACAATGGAAACCTTTGGTCAAGACCATAAACAACAAATTGTTAATGCCTTAAAAGAAGAGGGCTACTCTCCTAATTTAGTACAGCCTAAAAATCTTTATATATAGTTTATTTAAAGTTAATCCTGTTAAGTGTGCTTATAAAATATGGAATTATTTGGTCATATATTTAATTTACATAAACATAAGGTTTTGCTATAATTAGCATACCTTTATATTGTAGTGCTTAAATGCAGTTCTTAGTAATTCTATAGAGCATAATTTAATAAAATTATTGCTCTAAAATGTTTGACAAATAGTTATAAATCATATATTATTATATTAGAACATAAGTTCGAACATAGAAAAGGAGAAATATATGTCTAAAGATGATAAAACAAAAGCGTTAAACGCAGCAGTTTCCCAAATAGAAAAACAGTACGGTAAAGGTTCTGTGATGAAGCTTGGTGATGAAGATTCCCGGGCACCGGTTAAAGCAACTCCAACAGGTTCCCTTAGCCTTGATGTTGCCTTAGGTGTTGGTGGTATTCCTAAAGGCAGGGTTGTTGAAGTTTTTGGACCAGAATCAAGTGGTAAGACAACATTGGCATTACATATGATAGCTGAAGCTCAGAAGTTAGGTGGGATTGCTGCTTTCGTGGACGCAGAACATGCTCTAGATCCCCATTATGCAAAGAATATCGGTGTAGACATTGATAATTTATATATCTCCCAACCAGATAGTGGAGAGCAAGGTTTAGAAATTGCAGAGACAATGGTGCGTTCAGGGGCTATTGATATTGTTGTAATTGACTCAGTTGCAGCACTAACTCCTAAGGCCGAGATAGATGGAGAAATGGGAGACTCCCATATGGGATTACAAGCAAGACTTATGTCACAAGCACTAAGAAAGCTTACAAGTGTCTTAAGTAGGTCTAACTGTACCATAGTATTTATAAACCAACTCAGGGAAAAGATAGGAATCGTTTTTGGTAACCCAGAGACAACAACTGGGGGACGTGCTCTTAAGTTTTATTCCTCAATTAGATTAGATATTCGCCGTATTGAATCAATTAAACAAAGTGGAGACATTATTGGTAACCGTACTAGGGTTAGAGTTGTTAAGAATAAAGTTGCACCTCCATTTAAAGAAGCGGAATTTGATATTATGTTTGGTCAAGGAATATCAAGAGAAGGTGACGTGCTTGAC
>CAZXSM010000051.1:0-4841 GCA_964643255.1 uncultured Lachnospiraceae bacterium | reverse complement strand
TGCTAAGAACTTCTTAAAAGAAAACCCTGATATATTCTATACAGTAGAAAAACAGATTAGGGAAAGCCATAATATGCCTACAGATGGTATGGTAGAACCGACTATGAAGGAAGCAGAAGAAGTAAAGGATGATAAGTCTGCTAAAGAAGAAAAAAGTAAAGATAAATAATAAAATTTAATTATAAGAGTCTGTTAAAAGGTGTATACTTTTTCAGACTCTTTATTTTTAAGGAGAAATTATGCATATTACAAGAATAGAAAGCTTTCGTAACAATAAAATTAAAATTCATATAGATGGAGAATTAAAATTTTGGTTGTATAAAAAAGACCTTAAGAGGTATACAATAGAAGAAGATGCCCAGTTATCTCCGGAAGAATATGACGTGTTTTACAAATTGAATCTACAAAGAGGAAAAAAACAAGTTCTGAATCTTTTGCAAAGAATGGACAAAACAAGACAGGAAGTAATAAGAAAATTACAAGAGTCTGGTTATTGCGAAGAGATTATATATGATATAATGAAATATATAGATAGTTATAATTATTTAGATGATGATAAATATGCAAGACAATACATTAGATATAAACGAGAATCAAAAAGTAAAAGAGAGATTGAAAGAACATTAATTATAAAGGGAGTATCTAAAGATATAATAGGACAAGCAATATCTGAGGAATATGGAAGTGAAGATGAAGCAATTAAAAAGGCCATAAAAAAGAAGAATAGATCAGACAATTGTGACTTGTCACAGGATGACTTGCAAAAACTAATGGTGTATTTATACAATAGAGGTTTTAATATGGATATAATCAGAAAACACATAAATATAGACAAAATCTAGTTGAATTTGAACAAATACTTGGAAATTATTGAAATAATATTTTCTTTGTTTTATAATAGAATTGGTCGATTTTTGAAAGTAATTAAATAAAAATATATAAATGGAGGGCAGAACATGAATAAAACATCACAATTGTCAGCTAGGGATAGAATAAATTCTTTGCTAGACAATAATAGTTTTGTTGAGGTTGGTGGCTTAGTTACGAGAAGGAATACTGACTTTAATTTAACAACAGAAGAAGTTCCAGGTGACGGTGTTATCACTGGATATGGAACAATTGATAATAGATTAGTATATGTCTATTCTCAAGACACATCTGCATTAAACGGAACTGTTGGTGAGATGCATGCAAGAAAAATAACACATCTTTACGATTTGGCACTAAAAGTAGGTGCTCCTATTATTGGTTTAATAGATAGTGCAGGCATGAGACTTCAAGAAGCAACAGATGCACTAGATGCTTTTGGTAAAATATATATGCAACAAGCTAAAGCATCAGGAGTTATTCCACAAGTTACTGGAGTCTTAGGTAACTGTGGAGGTGGAGCAGCAGTACTTACTTCTCTTAGTGACTTTACTTTTATAACAGAAGATAAGGGTAAGTTATTTGTTAATTCTCCTAACACATTAGACGAAAATTATACAAGCAAATTAGATACTTCAAGTGTTGATTTTAATGCTCAATCAGGCGCCGTAGACTTCGTTTGTAAAGACGATTTAGAAGTTTTAGGAAGTATAAGACAGTTAATATCTATTCTGCCAGATAATAATGGCGAGTATACTTCTTTTGAAGAAAGTACTGATGATTTAAATCGTTTAGTTCCAAACTTTTCTAAAGAATTAGAAGACACATCTTTAGCATTAATTGATATATCAGATAATAATTTCTTTATGGAAACTAAAGCAAAATACGCAAAAGATATGGTTACAGGGTTTATTCGTCTTAACGGAATGACAGTAGGTGCCCTTGCTAATCGTACAAAGGTTTTAGATCAAGAAGGAAAGGTAGTAGAATCTTTTGATGGCTTCCTTTCTAATGATGCATGCCTTAAAGCAGAAGCTTTTGTTAAGTTTTGTGACAGTTTCAACATTCCAGTTTTAACCTTAACTAATGTTAATGGATTCAAAGCAACAGTTGAAGAAGAAAAAACTATTGCAAAATCAGCAGCTAAGCTTACTTATGCTTTCACAAATGCAAGTGTTGCAAAAGTTAATTTAATTGTAGGTAAAGCATATGGTTCAGCTTATATTACTATGAACTCAAAGCATATTGGAGCTGATTTAGTGTTTGCACTAGACAGTGCTAAGATAGGTATGATGGATAGTAAATTAGCTGCACAAATTATGTATGGAGATGATGAGGATTTAGTTAAAGAAAAGTCCAGAGAATATGATGAGCTACAGTCATCTGCACAAGCAGCGGCAAGCCGTGGATATGTTGATGCTATTATAGAAGCTCCTTCCACAAGAAAACATCTAATTTATGCATTTGACATGTTATTTACAAAGGTTGATCAACTTCCAGATAAAAAACATGGAACAGTTTAATTATTAGGCTATTCATAAGATTATTAGATAGGAGGAAAGCATGATTAATTTAGAATTTCTAAATTTCTGTTTAACATCACCTAGACTCTTAACTGCAGAAATTACCTCGGGTCAAATAGCTCTAATAGTAGTATTTGTTGCAATAATAGGGTATTTTTACTTTGATAATAAAAAAGCAGATAAGTCAGATGATGTTAATAAACAAGATGATATTATAAATTCAGAAGCTAGTCAGGTATCATCTTCTAGTGGATTAGAAGGTACAAATGGCCAAGAATTAGCTAATGATACACAACTAGTTGCAGTTATAACTGCCGCCATAATGGCAAGTATGGAAGAAGAAGGAATGCCAGTTCCGGAAGATGGATTAATAATCAGGTCAATACGTAGAAAAACCACTTATAGATAGGTTAGCACTAATATTAAGGAGGAATTATAAGAATGAAAAACTATACAATTACTGTTAATGGAATAGCATATGAAGTATCAGTACAAGAAAGCACAGGAGTACCACAGGCAGCACCTGTACAGTCAGCTCCAATGCCACAAGCAGCACCAGCACCACAGGCAGCTCCAGCACCACAAGAAGAAGTGGCTTCATCACCATCAGGTTCAAAGGGAAGTGTAGAAGTAGAATCTCCTATGCCTGGTAAGATTTTATCAGTAGCAGTTACTCCAGGACAGTCAATTAGTAAAGGTGATGTTATAGCAGTACTTGAGGCTATGAAAATGGAAAATGAAATTGTTGCAGCAGAAGATGGAACTATTGCTAGCGTAGATGTAACAGCTGGACAAATGGTTGAGTCTGGAGATATAATTGTAACATTAGATTAATATGATTAAAGAATTTTATATTAATAATTACTAATATGAAATGTTTGAATAGAAGATCATATTTTAAGCATAGGAGGTAGAATATGTCAGTTGAGAAAAAACCAGTTAAAATTACAGAAACTGTGCTTAGAGATGCGCACCAGTCCCTAATGGCAACTAGAATGAGTATTGAAGAGATGATTCCAATAATGGAAAAAATGGATGATGTTGGATACCATTCAGTAGAAGTTTGGGGTGGAGCTACATTCGATGCATCTTTAAGGTTTTTAAAAGAAGACCCATGGGAAAGACTTAGAACTCTAAGAAAAGGCTTTAAGAAAACAAAACTGCAAATGTTATTTAGAGGGCAAAATATATTAGGCTATCGCCATTATGCAGATGATGTTGTAGAATATTTTGTTCAAAAATCTATTGCAAACGGTATAGATATTATAAGGATATTTGACGCATTAAATGATTTAAGGAACCTTGAAACAGCGGTTAATGCAACTAAAAAAGAGGGTGGCCACTGTCAAGTAGCTGTTTCATATACATTAGGTGATGCATATACAATAGATTATTATGTGGAACAAGCCAAACGAATTCAAGATATGGGTGCCGATTCATTCTGTATTAAAGATATGGCTGGTCTATTAGTTCCAGAAGCATCTAAGACCTTAGTTACAGCTCTAAAAGAAGAAGTTGATATTCCTATCAGTCTTCATTCACATTATACAAGTGGTTTAGCAGGAATGTCTTACATGAAAGGTGTAGAATCAGGTGCTGATATTATTGATACAGCTATATCACCTTTTGCTCTAGGTACAAGTCAGCCAGCAACAGAAGTTATGGTTGAAGTATTTAAAGATACACAGTTTGATTCTGGCTTAGATCAAGACAAGCTAGCTGAAATTGCTGATTATTTCAGACCAATTAAGCAAGAAGCAGTTGATTCAGGAATGATTTCTACAAGAGTGTTAGGTGTTAATATTAAAACACTACTTTATCAAGTGCCAGGTGGAATGCTTTCAAACCTTGTTTCACAACTAGCAGATCAAAACGCATCTGATAGATATGAAGAGGTTTTAGAAGAGGTTCCAAGAGTTCGTAAGGACTTTGGTGAGCCACCACTAGTTACACCATCAAGTCAAATAGTTGGTACACAAGCAGTTCTTAATGTACTTTCAGGTGAAAGATATAAGATGGTAACTAAAGAATCCAAAGATTTAGTAGGTGGTAAATATGGTAAAACTACAATGCCAATTAGCCCAGAAATTCAAGAAAAAATCATTGGAGATACAGAACCAATCACTTATCGTCCGGCAGATGATTTAGAGCCTGAATTAGACAAGTTAGAAAAAGAATTAGGCGATTGGAAGCAACAAGATGAAGATGTGTTAACATATGCACTATTCCCAGAAGTTGCAATTGATTTCTTTAAATACAGAAAAGCACAGCAAGAAAAAGTTGATTTAACAGCTGGAGACAGTAAAAACGGAGCTTATCCAGTATAAAATATAAGGCCAAGATATGGTCTCTATCAAAACTGACGGTTAGGATACTATCCTGACTGTCAGTTTTTGTATCAAAAGAATAGAAATTATAATTTATAAGTTTTTGATTTTTACTAATATTTAG
>CAZXSM010000050.1:0-16472 GCA_964643255.1 uncultured Lachnospiraceae bacterium | reverse complement strand
CTTTATTAATAGGCTCTATTTATTAATAGGTTAAAACCTTTTAGCTATCACCTTTACATTTATATAATTCTATTCTTATATATTTATAAATATAACTAAAAATAATAAAAAAAGCCCCATGACCTAATCTGTAAAAACATTGTTTACAAGATAAAGTCATGGGACATGTAAAGTTTGAGTTTCTTTAATATTCTAGGAAATATTAATATAAAGGATATACTTTTTAATGCTTTTCTAACTTTCCATATATTATATTACTAAAGTGGGCAAACTCCTCTAAAGTTAGAGTTTCTCCTCTGATACTAGTAGGCTTATCAAGTGCTTTAATTGCATCATTTATTTCACCCTTAGATAGGTTTAAAAATCCTGCATTATTAAGACCATTAGCTAAGGTTTTTCTTCTCTGGTTAAATGAGCTACGAACAATTTTGAAAAACAAATCTTCATCTTTGACATCAACTGGAGGATTATCATAAGGAGTTAAACATAATATGGCCGAAGAAACTTTAGGCTTTGGAATAAAACAGTTAGGGGGCACAATAGCCGCTATATGAGGTTTGGAATAATACTGGACCGCAACAGATATAGACCCGTAATCCTTAGTTCCTGGCCCTGACATAATTCTTTCAGCCACTTCCTTTTGCACCATTACTGTTATGTTTTTTATGGGCAGTTTGCTTTCTAGTAGTTGCATAATAATTGGACTTGTAATGTAGTATGGTAAATTGGCAACTACTTTTATCTTTTTATTATTATTTTTTTCTTCTACTAGTTTATTTAAATCTATTTTTAAAACATCCTTATTTATCACTTCAACATTATCATAATCCGCCAAAGTCTCATTTAAAATTGGTATTAACTTGTTATCAATTTCTATTGCAATAACTTTACCTGCGTGTTCACAAAGGTATTGGGTTAATGTTCCTATACCTGGACCTATTTCTACAACAAAGTCATCTTTAGTAATTTCTGAAGCCATAATAATTTTATCCAGAACATTACTATCTATAAGGAAATTTTGTCCAAACTTCTTTTTAGTTGTAAATTGATATTTATTAATTATTTCAATTGTATTCTTAGGATTACTTAATTTTGCCATATTGGCCTCATTTCTCTTAATATATATTAAATAACTTCATTGCATTATCCCTAGTTATATGAATCACGTCATCATAATCTATATTTTTAATACGAGCAATTTCCTCAGCTATATGCTTTAAATTCAAAGAAGAATTTCGTTTTCCCCTATTAGGTTCTGGGCTTAGATAAGGAGCATCTGTTTCTAGTAATATAGATTCTAAGGGTATATATTCAACAACTTCTTTTAGCTTTCGACCATTCTTGAAGGTAAGTACTCCACCTACTCCAATATAAAAGCCTAGGTCTATAAACTGCTTTGCCATTTCCTTGGAATATGCAAAGCAATGGATTACACCAGCATTTTCTTCTTCTAGACCAGCATCCCTTATCATATCATAGGTATCCTTAGCAGCATCCCTGCTATGAATTACAAGTGGTAGTTTGACTCCCTTAGCAAGTTCCATCTGCTTATTAAACCAATGCTTTTGTATGTCTGCTTCTGGTGTATTCCAATAATAATCTAGGCCTATTTCACCAATTGCAACTACCTTGTCCTCTGAGGCCATATCCTTTAATAGTTGTATATCATCTTCCATCATATCTGTAGTATCACTAGGATGAACCCCAACACTACCATAGATAAATGAATGCTTTCTAGTAAGTTCTATGGTTTTTTGAGAGCTAGTAAGGTTTGAACCAATATTAACCACATATCCAATTCCTTGATCAATGAAACTATTTAATAGTTCCTCTCTATCTTTATCAAATGCCTTATCATCATAATGAGCATGACTTTCAAATATCATATTACTAATCCCTTCTGTATATAAATGTCAGAATGTTTTGATTTTTTGTATATTAATCTATATATAGTAATTAGCTAATTTCCGCACCAGAAGGCATATCTTTTTCTGGTACCATTAGGGTCAAGTTACCGTCTTGGTCCTCTGCACATAGCAACATTCCTTCTGATACATATCCGGCAAGTTTAGCAGGTTTTAAATTAACTAGTACCATAACCTTTTTGCCAATCATTTCTTCTGGAGTATAATCTTTTTTTATTCCTGATACTATTTGCATTGTTTTATCCCCAACTTTAACTTGAGAACATAGTAACTTTCTTGATTTTGGAACTTCTTCACATTCAACAATCTCTCCTACTTGAAGTTGCATACTCATGAAATCATCAAAGCTAATTTCTTCTTTTGCTGGAATATTAATTACATCAGCAGAAGCAGACTTATCTTCTAATTCATTTTCTCCATTATTGTTTACGTCATTTTCAGAGTCTATTGCTTGATTTTTCTTTTGTTGTTCTTCTACTTGTTCAATTACTTCATTAATATCTAAGCGGGCAAATAAAATTTCTGGTTTATCAGTAACTTTTGTGCCTGAAGTATATAAACCAAACATTTCAAGTTCTTCTGCACTTCTCTTTCTTGCGTTTATTTGTTTTAATATCTTTTCTGAAGTTTCTGGCATAAATGGTTCTAATAAGTTTGCACCTATGCTTATACTTTCTATTAAGTTATATAAAACTGTAGCCAAGCGATCTTTTTGACTTTCATCTTTTGCTAAAACCCATGGCATTGTTTCATCAATATATTTGTTACATCGTTTAAACATATTAAATATTAGTGTTAATGCATCTGCAACTCTTAACCTATCCATTTTTTCTACTACTTTTGGATAAGTTCCAATAACTAGATTCTTAAGGTCTTCATCTATTTCTTCTGTTACATTAGTATTGTTTACAAGGCCGTCAAAATATTTATTACTCATGGAAATAGTACGGTTAACCAGATTTCCTAAGGTGTTAGCTAGGTTTGAATTCAAACGTTCTACCATAAGTTCATAGGTAATAATTCCATCACTTTCAAAAGGCATTTCATGTAGAACAAAATATCTAACGGCATCCACACCAAACAATTCTACTAAATCATCAGCATATATAACATTTCCTTTGGATTTACTCATCTTACCATCGCCTTGTAGTAACCAAGGATGACCAAATATTTGTTTTGGCAATGGTTGGTCTAGAGCCATTAACATAATTGGCCAATAAATCGTATGGAATCTTAATATATCTTTACCTATAAGGTGTACATCTGCAGGCCAATATTTATTAAATTTCTCATCATGATTGCCATCAACATCATACCCTAAACCAGTGATATAGTTACTTAATGCATCAATCCAAACATATACTATATGACCTTCTTCAAAATCAACTGGTATTCCCCATGTAAAGGATGTTCTAGAGACACACAAGTCTTGTAATCCAGGCTTTATAAAGTTATTAATCATTTCTTTTTTCCTAGATTCTGGCTGAATAAACTCAGGATTGTCTTTAATATGTTGTGCTAATCTATCCTGATATTTACTAAGCTTAAGAAAGTATGCTTCTTCTTTAGCATACTCAATTGGTCTTCCGCAGTCTGGACATTTACCATCAACTAATTGAGATTCAGAAAAAAATGACTCACAAGGAGTACAGTAACTTCCTTCGTAAAATCCTTTATAAATATCTCCTTGATCATATAATTTTCTAAATATCTTTTGAACTTGTTTTACATGATATTCATCGGTTGTTCTTACAAACTTATCATAAGATGTGTTCATTAAATCCCAAATACTTTTTATTTCTCCTGCTACCTCATCTACAAATTCCTTAGGTTGTATGCCTGCTTCTTTAGCTGCATTCTCAATTTTTTGCCCGTGTTCATCTGTTCCTGTTTGGAAAAACACATCATATCCTTCTTGTCTTTTAAATCTTGCAATACTATCTGCTAATATTGCTTCATATGTGTTTCCAATATGAGGCTTTCCTGATGTATATGCAATTGCAGTTGTAATATAATAGGGTTTTTTGCTCATGATTCTCTCCTTTAACTTAAAATCTGTTTCATTATTATATGCAAAATATTTTTATTAAACATAAAACTTTATATTTACTTACTATCTGTTTCTTTGTTACTAAATATTATATATGTCTTTACTTAAAATAAAGATAAAAAAATCCCGTCTTATATAAAGACGAGAGCTTCATCCCGTGGTACCACTTTACTTTAGTCAATATCGACCCTTTGTTTTGCATTGTTATAATATAACACACAAATACTGTAAATCACACAATTTTATACTATAACGGGTTATAATACCGTTGCAGTTTAGAAATGCTAGATAATTTCCTTAATGCAAAGCTCCAAGGCCATCTTCAGTAATTTTACTATATCTTCCTTTCAGCTTATGGAAGCTCTCTGTACATAGCTTGATTACTTACTCTTCTCTTCATTGCTTATTTACTATTCTGTTAATTATTACAAGAATAACATGATGCTTTTCAATTGTCAATATTAGCTTGTTTTTATCTTGTTTTAATCATATTAACATTTTAAAAGTCACAATTATATAAATAACTTTTATAGATTTATAGACTTTTATCAATTTCTTCTAATATAATAATATAGAGCTAGTTCCGAATATGAAAGGTAGATGTCTTACATGAAATTTACTAAGAAATTATTAATATTATTATTTGCCCTAGTTATGGCTTTAAGTCTAGTTGCTTGTAAAGAGTCAAATCAAGAAAAAACTAGTGTTCAAACCACAAAAGAAGAATTTGATAATTTTACAAATGAATTATTTATAAAAGAGGTTCAAACTGACTCTATTACTTTAAATTATACTTTAGATAAGCCAAAAAGTTATGGAATAGAAATAGGTGAAGCAAAAGTAGGGCATTTTTCACCCTCTTACATAAAAAGCGAGTTATCTGCCTATGAAAACTATTTAGCCATCTTAGATGCCTTTGATTACGACAAATTAATCGAATCACAACAACTTACCTATGATATCCTACATTATTACTTTAACTTAGAATTAACCCAAAATAATGTAATCCTATATCACGATGTTCTAGGTCCAACTACTGGTATTCAAGCTCAACTACCAATCTTATTAGCAGAATATAATATAAGTTCCAAAGAAGATCTAGATACCTATTTGGCTTTAGTAGAATCTGTCCACTCATATTATGAAGAAGTATGCGAATTTCAAAAACTTAAATCTGATTCTAATTTATTTATGAATAAAAAGTCTGCAGAAAGTATCATTAATCAATGTGAGGATTTTATAAAAGATTCTGAAAATAATTTTCTAATAGAGACTGTAAATAGTAAAATTACAAGTTTGCCAGATTTGACGGAAGAAGAAGTCTCATATTATAAAGATGCCAATACAAATGTAGTTATTAACTCCTTAATTCCTTCATATGAAATGCTAATTGCTACCCTTAAAGAGCATCAGAATACAGGGGTAAATGATAAAGGCTTATATTATTATGAAAATGGAAAAGAATTTTATGAATATCTCATGGCTTATTATACTAATTCTGATAAAAGCGTCCCTCAATTAAAGGAAATGGTTGAAAAAAGTATTAATCAATCAATTGCGACTATGGGGAGAATCTTAACAGAAGATCCTAGTATTTATGATAATTTACTTACTGAGACTTTTCCCCTAACAGATCCTAATGATATTATTACATACCTTAAAGGTTCCATTTCTGACGACTTCCCGGAAATTATTGATGTGAATTGTAAGGTTGAATATATTCCAGAACCTCTACAAGACCATCTTAGCCCTGCTATGTATTTAGTTCCTGCAATTGATGATTATAAAAATAATATTATATATATTAATCCTACCTTCGATATGTCTAATATTTTCCCTACAATGGCTCATGAAGCTTATCCTGGCCATTTATATCAATCTGTATATTTTCGTGAAACCAATCCACCTTCTATTAGAAATCTTATAAGCTTCGGTGGCTATATTGAAGGTTGGGCAACATATGTTGAGTACTATTCTTATTACCTTGCTGGTTTTGATAAGAATGTTGCTGATTTTATTGTGGCAAATATGGTTACTAACATGGGAATATATTGCATGTTAGATATAGGCATACATTATGAAGGATGGACCTTGGCTGATGCATATAATTACTTATTGGAACTTGGAATTGAAGATAAGGATCTAACTACTATCTTGTATGATATTATTATTGAAGAACCATGTATGTATCCACAGTACGGAATTGGATACCTTGAAATTATAAAATTAAAAGATAAAGCCATATCAGAATTAGGTGAACATTTTGTACTAAAAGATTTCCACACATTCCTTTTAGATATAGGACCTGCACCTTTTCCTATTATTCAAGATAGATTAGATGAAGAAGTTGCTTTTATTCTTAAGAAAGCCTCATAAATTTCATAATAGTTACTAGTAATTTAATATTACATATAAATTTAAAAATGCTGGAGTTTAAACTCCAGCATTTTATTTGTGAATTTATATTTTATTTATTTTATAAATTATAGTTTTGGACCAGCTTCAACTAAAGCTTTTCCATCTTCATTTCCTTCATATTTCTTGAAGTTTTTAATAAATCTATCTGCTAAATCTTTAGCTTTTGCGTCCCATTCTGAAGAATCTTCGTAAGTATCACGAGGATCAAGAATGTTTGTATCAACACCTGCAAGTTCAGTTGGTACTTCAAAGTCAAAGTATGGAATCTTTTTAGTTGGTGCATTTAGGATATCATCATTAAGGATTGCATCAATAATTCCACGAGTATCTTTAATGGATATACGTTTGCCTGTACCATTCCAGCCAGTGTTTACAAGAAATGCCTTAGCTCCACTCTTGTCCATTCTCTTAACTAGTTCTTGGCCATATTTTGTTGGATGAAGCTCTAAGAAAGCTTGTCCAAAGCATGCAGAGAATGTAGGTTGAGGTTCTGTAACACCACGTTCTGTACCAGCAAGTTTAGCTGTGAATCCTGATAAGAAATAGTATTGTGTCTGCTCAGGAGTCAGAATAGATACTGGAGGAAGAACACCGAAAGCGTCTGCAGATAGGAATATAACATGTTCTGCATGTGGCGCTGTAGAAACTGGACGAACTATATTCTCAATATGATCAATTGGATAAGACACACGAGTGTTTTCAGTCACGCTATTATCAGTAAAATCAATCTTTCCATCTTCATCTAATGTTACATTTTCAAGAAGAGCATCACGTTTAATTGCATTATAAATGTCTGGCTCAGATTCTTTATCAAGGTCTATAACTTTAGCATAGCATCCACCTTCAAAGTTGAATATACCATTGTCATCCCAACCATGCTCATCATCACCAACTAATAAACGATTAGGATCAGTTGATAAAGTAGTCTTACCTGTACCTGAAAGACCAAAGAATAAAGCTGTGTTCTCGCCATTTAAATCTGTATTAGCTGAGCAGTGCATGGAAGCAATTCCTTTAAGTGGAAGATAGTAGTTCATCATAGCGAACATACCTTTTTTCATTTCTCCACCATACCATGTATTAACAATTACTTGTTCACGGCTAGAAATGTTAAATAGTACTGCTGTCTCAGAGTTAAGTCCAAGTTCTTCATAGTTTTCAACTTTAGCTTTAGAAGCATTATAAACAATAAAGTCTGGTTCAAAGTTCTCAAGTTCTTCTTCAGAAGGTTTAATAAACATATTAGTAACAAAGTGTGCTTGCCATGCTACTTCAACAATGAAACGAACTGCCATGCGTGTATCTTCATTTGCACCACAGAATGCATCTACAACAAACAGTCTTTTGTTAGATAATTGATCAATTGCAATATCCTTTACTTCTTTCCAAGTTTCTTCAGAAGCAGGTTTGTTATCGTTCTTAAATTCATCGGAAGTCCACCATATGGAATCTTTAGAATTTTCATCATGCACAATAAATTTATCATTAGGTGAACGACCAGTATATTCTCCAGTCATAACATTAACTGCACCTAATTCACTAACTTGTCCTTTTTCAAAGCCTTCAAGTTCTGGCTTTGTTTCTTCTTCAAACAATACGTCATAAGAAGGATTATGAACAATTTCTTTTACTCCTGTAATACCATATTGCTCCAAATTAATTTCTGCCATATTACATTACCTCTTTCTTTTAATTGTCATATTTAATAGTTTTATGATACCACCCTCAAATGCAACAAATTCAGGGTTTGCGGTATTCTTGTCTTCAGTTCCATAAGCAAAATAAAATTTTCAACTTTTGCCTATATTAATTATACATGAACCATTTAGAAATTCAAGATAAAATCAAAATTCTAATAAAATCATCTGATTCCTTTCTTTCCATCATCTTAATTTCTTTTTAAGTTGTAAAATTTACCAATGCCTTGGAGGAATCAAATGATTTTAATGGTTATATTTTTTATTATTGACAGTTAATAAAAAATTAAATTAGTTAAAATTGTACTTGCCACTAAACTTACTAAAGTGGTAAACAAAGCGCCTGGTAAGGTATAGCGGGTTTTTTTCACTTCCGCGGTTACAAAGTAAACACTCATTGTATAAAATATTGTTTCAGTACAACTCATGATAATAGAACTTAGTCTTCCCAGGTATGAGTCTGGCCCATGTTCTTTAAAAATATCAATTAGTAAGCCATTGGCTGCAGATGAGGATAAACTTTTTACTGTTACGAGGGGAACAAGTTCTGATGGAAATTTAAAAAGGTTTGTGATAGGCTCTATTAATTTGGCTAATAAGTCTAGACTTGTTGAGGTTCTCAGTATTCCAACTGCAACCATTAGGCCTATTATAGTCGGTAGAATACCCAATACTACCTTAAAGCCTTCTTTAGCACCTTCGGTAAACTCATGGAACACAGGAACTTTACATAAGAACCCATATCCAATTATATAAAAGAATATAAATGGTACTATGTAATTTGATATATATAATAGAAAGTCCATTATTTCCTCCTACTTTTTCTTACTTAACTTTCTTGCCACAACTGAAAATATTACCCCTGCAATTGTGGAAAATGTTGTTGCTACAATTCCTGCTCCTAAAATTTCTGCAGGGTTTATGGATCCATATTCACTTCGAAAGGCTATTACATTTACTGGTATTAGCTGTAATGAAGAAATATTTATTATTAAAAATGTACACATATCGCAGCTTGCCGTTTCACTGTTATTATTTAATTCTTTTAGTCCCTTCATTGCTTTTAAACCAACTGGTGTGGCTGCCCACCCTAATCCTAGTATGTTAGCTATTATATTTGATGCAATATATTCGTTTGTTATATGGTCTTCAGGAATATCAGGAAACAAGAGCCTTATAACTGGTCTGAGCAATCTTGTAAGGCTTGCAATTATTCCACTTGCTTTTGCAACACGCATTATTCCCATCCATAAAGACATTACACCTAGCATTGATATGCATAAAGTAACTGCCTCTTTTGAAGAAGTAATAATTGATGTACTAACTGCTTCTATATTACCTGTTACTATTCCAACAACAATACCTATTATAATCATAAAAGCCCATAAATAATTTAACATTTTTTCCTCTTTTATTAAATTCTTAATAATAATATATTCATCTATAACCAATATTATTATTGAATTAAAATTAAGAGAAGTATTAACAAAATATAATATTGTTTAAAAACAAACAACTTCTTAATTCTTTCAATTTCTCCTAAAAATCAACATAATTTCACCTCTTAATATTGACTTTACAATTTTACTATGATATTTTTAATATGTACCAATGCATTACTAGGCGGTACTATTTATAGGAGGTGTTTATCATGAAAGGGACTGGAATTGTAAGAAAACTAGACGAATTAGGCAGAATTACACTACCTATTGAGTTGCGAAGAACCTTAGGGGTTCGTGAAAGAGATCCACTTGAAATATTTGTAGAAGATGATAAAATCATTTTGAAAAAATATGAACCAACTGATATTTTTACCGGTTCTACAGATGAATTATATGAATACTGTGGTAAGAAAGTCTCAAAAGATTCTATAATTGAACTTGCTAAGCTAGCGGGAATTACTGATGATGATGAATAATAGCTTAAATATTAAAATCACCTTAATGAATTTTTAAATTTTCACTAAGGTGATTTTTTTATTTATATATTTTTTACTTATTCTTTAATAATTCATTATATATTTCTCTTTTAGGAACTCCCCTATCTTTTGCTACCATTTTCATTGCTTCTTTTTTATCAATTCCTAGTTTTTTATAGTGGTTCATATGTTCCTTTATCGAAAGAGATAACCATTCTTCTTGACTTTCATAGTCTTGTTCTTCCCATGATTTCCCTTCAATTACTAGAACAATCTCCCCTCTAACTTCTTCTTTTTCATATAGCTTAATTGCCTCTTCTATTGAGGTTTGAATTACTTCTTCATACTTTTTCGTTAA
The DNA here is from genome assembly GCA_964643255.1 of uncultured Lachnospiraceae bacterium. GTDB lineage: Bacteria > Bacillota > Clostridia > Lachnospirales > Lachnospiraceae > JAAYRG01. The sequence goes on along the minus strand of CAZXSM010000050.1, from coordinate 6,106 downwards.
CTCACGCAGTATAGTAATTCTTCTATCTCCAAGATATTCATTTAATTCAGTCAGTGTTTTTAATAGTCTATGAGGAGCTTCATATAATATTATAGTTCTTGGTTCCTTTGTTAATTCTTTTAATACCCTCTTTCGTTCTTTGTTTCCCTTAGGTAAAAATCCTTCGAATACAAACCTTCTTGTATTTAATCCTGATAAGGTAAGAGCAGTAATACAGGCTGTTGCCCCTGGTAAACTATAAACCTTGATACCATACTTATAAGCAAGCTTAACCAAATCGGCTCCTGGATCTGATATTGCTGGAGTTCCTGCATCAGTGATAAGAGCAATATTAAGACCTTCCTTTAGTTTAAGTATTAGGTCTTGTCCTTTTCTTTTTTTATTATGTTTATGATAACTAGTCATAGGTGTTGTAATATTATAATGTTTTAGCAAATTAAAACTATGTCTAGTATCTTCTGCTGCAATTAAGTCAACTTCTTTTAAAGTATTAAGTACTCTAATAGTAATATCTTCTAAGTTACCAATTGGGGTTGCGCATATATATAGTGCTCCATCCATAAGGTCTCCTCCTCCCTATTAACATTAACCAGCTTTGTTAATTGTTTAATTAGTATCCATAAATGTCATAAATCTCTTTGCTATATTCATTTTTGGCCTTATACACGATTAGAGGTGGCTCAACTTTAAGCCTTGACTTGCCACCCTTAACACATTCTATTAAAACCATATTGGGTTCCTTATCAATATATGGATAAACCATTCTTATCCGCTTAGGTTCTAAGTTGTAATAGGTCAGTTTATTGATAATCTCCACAAGTCGAAAGGGTCTATGTACCATATAGAATCTTCCCTTTGCTTTCAAAAGCTTAGAAGCTTGTTTTACAACATCATCTAAAGTACATAATATTTCATGTCTTGCTATTGCTTTACTTTCACTTGAATTAATAATTCCATGATTGCTAGTCATATAAGGTGGATTACAGGTTACTACATTAAAGGAGGCTGAGTCAAAAATCTCAGTAGCCTCCTTTATATCACCAAAAACAATTTTAATTTTGTCTTCTAAATCATTTATTTGAACACTTCTTCTAGCCATGTCGGCACTATATTCCTGTATCTCTAACCCTACAAAACGTTTACCCTTTGTTTTTGCCTCTAACAGAATTGGTATTACACCTGTACCCGTTCCTAAATCAAGAACTTCCTCATCTTTTTTAACTTTTGTAAAAGATGATAGAAGTACAGCATCCATACCAAAGCAAAAATGATCTTTATTTTGAATTATCTTATAGCCTTTTCTATTTAAATCATCTAGTCGTTCGCCTTCTAAAAGAAGCTTATTTATATCCATTTTATATCCTTTATATAAATTAATCGTCCAATTTTGATTTAGAGTCTTTTTCTAACTCTTCTAAAACCTTAAGCTCTTCATCTATTTCAATTTTTTCATTACGATGTTTTGGTTTAGATTTAAGCTCTGATACATTATAAATCTTAATATCCTTTTCACCATTTTTATCTGTTACAATTATCTTTACTGTTTGTTTTAAAACATTAATTGCTGAAACTTCTCCCTGATTTCCATCTTTAGTTTTAACAAATTCACCTATATTGGGAAGTCTTTTATTTAACTCTTCATAGGCATCTTGTTCATTTCTAAGACAACACATTAGGCGTCCACAAACACCTGATATCTTTGATGGATTTAAAGATAGATGCTGTTCTTTAGCCATTTTTATTGAAACAGGTGAAAATTCTGTAAGATATGAGTTACAACATAAAGTTCTACCACATATGCCAATTCCACCTATAATCTTCGTTTCATCTCTCACACCAATTTGTCTCAACTCTATACGAGTTTTAAAAACTGATGCTAGATCTTTTACTAATGCTCTAAAATCAATTCGTCCATCTGCAGTAAAATAAAACAAAACCTTATTGTTATCAAAAGTAAATTCACAATCAATAAGTTTCATTTCTAATCCATGCTTTTCAATTTTATCTAAACATATATCATAAGCTTCTTTAGCTTTGTCTTTGTTTTCCTTGTTCTTTTCATCATCTTCCTTGGTTGCTACCCTTATAACTGGTTTAAGAGGAGAAATAATATCCTCTTCATCAACATCCCTTGGCCCAAGTACTACATTTCCATATTCCACCCCTCTTGAGGTTTCAACTATAACATTTTGAGTAGTTTTTATCTCGTAACCAGCAGGGTCAAAATAATAAATCTTCCCAGCTTTTCTAAATCTAACTCCGATTACGTTAACCATTACTGTTCTCCTTTATTGTAAATAACATAAGTTGTAAAGTTGTTTCAACATTAACGTTCTTTCTTATGGTTTTTTTTGTTTCTTCTATTTCTTTTATAATATTCTGAATTTCTTCATAATTAATGGTTTTAGCTTGGCTAGATATATATGAACGCTCTTTCTTGTAAAGTAAAATATTAGGATCCTTAGTCGCTTTATACATGAGTAAATCTCTATACCAAAGTAATATCAGATCTAGAATATTAATAATATCTTCTCTACTTTTTTCTTTGCCTTTACCATTATTATCATCTGAATCTTTAAGTAATTTCTTTACATTATCTATTATTTCATAGTTCTGCATTGTGCTGATATTCTTCATCAAATTAACGACTTCGTCTTTTGTCCTAGAAAAACTTTCATTTAATGCGAATATAATAGCTTTTCCCACATTGCCTTGTGCAAAAACGGCACTTAAGTTAGCTTGATAATCTGGAACTTCATATTCTGACATAAGATAATCTTTAATAAGGTTATCATCCACTGGCCTAATATGTAAGACTATACATCTTGATTGTATGGTTTCTAATACTCTATTTATATTATTAGTAAGTAGAAATATTATAGCATATTCTGGTGGTTCTTCTAAAGTCTTTAACAATGCATTTTGTGCTTCAACTGTTAGCTTATCTGCTTCTTCTACAATATAAATTTTATACTTACTACTATAAGGCTTTACTATAATATCATTATTTATTTGGTCTCTAATATCATTAACACCTATGCTTGCTTTCTCATGGGTAACATAAATTACGTCTGGATGATTATTACTCTCAAGTTGCAGACATGAAGTGCATTTTCCACAAGAATCAATATCTTCTATATCAACATTGAGATCCAATCTTTCACATTGTAAAGTTCTCGCAAAAGCATTGGCAAGAGTTAATTTCCCAGAATTATCTTCCCCAGAAATAAGATATGCATGAGAAACTTGCTTGTTTTTCTTGGAAAGCTTAAAATGCTTTATTATATCTTCATGACCTATAATTTGTTTGAAATCTAACATTTAAAACACCCCTATACCAATATATCTAAACTAACAAATCTAGTAATAATCCCCTAATTTCATCAACCTTATTAAGTATAGTAATTTGGTCACTTTCTTCTTTTATTAATTCAGAAGCTAGTTCATCAAGGTTTTTATCTACTTGTCTTACTATTCCATAAACTCTATGTCTTCCTCGACGATCCAAAAAATTTTCTCTAGAAAATTCATGGGACCTATTTACTACTTCATTTAAAAATTCTTTGACTAAAGAACGATATCTCTTCATATCCTTAATATCTACATGTTCTTTAATCTTATTACCTTGTTCTTCTATTTCATCTATTAGACCCTCAAGGCGAACTTGTAAATCTTTTTCTTCAATGTTAGAAATTAAAGAAAACTTAAAAGACTTATCTGTTTGGGTAATCTTGTCTTTAGCTTCTATATTTTGGGTTGCATGTATATTTTCTACTTTAATATTCATATTACCTCATCCTTTATATATAAAACCATATAATCTGTAGCAGTACTTAATAAATTTGTATTTTAAATAGGGTACTTTTATTATAACATATCATAAAGATATTATATATGGAAAATTACTTTTGGTTTTTTATGTCTTCAACTATCTGATTAATACATTCATTTAAATTATTATTTACATATTTTTTACTTATACCAAGCCATTTTAAGTTCTCTTCTTTAAAATCTTCTTCATCAGCTAAAAATCTACGGCACATTTCAGCATATTGAGGTGTTTTCTGTTTTTTCTCACGGTCGAGAGCTCTTTGAAGTCTTACACCATCATCTACTTCTATATAAATTGGATATACTTTTTCCTTGCCATAATAATTTCTTATTTGTTGGTAAGATTCTAAAGTACCTATTATAAGAGATTCATGCTTATCCAAATTTATCTGACCATCATTTACAGTAAAGTAACTCCATAATCCATTAACTGTATTGTACTGCCTAATTTCAATTATTTTATTTTCATTTTTTAATTCCTTAAGTCTTTCTTCCGATACAAAGAAATACTCTACTGAGTCTTGCTCACCTGCTCGAATAGGTCTTGTTGTATAAATAACTACTTTTTTAAAATCCAAGTCTTGATGTTTTAGTAGTTCCTTGTATATTGTATCTTTTCCCGTTGCACTCTTACCCATAAGTACATAAAGTTTTGGCATGTTGGTTATCCTTTCTCTTTATACTGTTACTTTTATATAATTCAAATTATAATCCTCTGGTCCTTGTACTGATAATCCAAGTTCCTTACATTTTTGTAAGTATATAATATGGTTTTCACTTATTACCTCTCCAGGCACTAATACTGGTATTCCTGGCGGATATAAGTAAATATATTCTCCTACTACCCTTCCTGCACTCTTGCTAAAGGGTATACTTTCTAGCTTTGAATTAATAGCTTCATAGGAAGACCTATCTATTTTTGTTTCTCTTGTTAGCTTTGAATATAATTGTGGCTTGTAAGTAGCTTTATTTGTTTTGTCGCTGCTTATATTAGGATTCTTTATTATTTTACTATTACTTGTTTCATTATCGATTTCTAATAGAGCATCTGCTAATCTTTTGAAACCTTCATCAGTATCACAGATACTGGTCATTGCAATTATATAGTCTGTGGATGACATTTCCACCTGTATTTTATAATCTTCTAATAATATATCATAAAGATCTTTGCCTGATAAATTAGTGTTTCTGGTTGATACCACTATTTTAGATGGATCAAACATATAAAAGTCTTTGTTTTCCTTGAATATTACTTTCAATGATTTTAATTTTCCCATCCTTTTATAAAATTTAATTAACCTATTACTATAAGAATAAAACAAGTCTTCCTTTTCTTCTAACAACAAATTAATACATTTATCTATACTCGACATTAGAATATAAGAAGGGCTTGTACTTTGATAGACAGATAAATAATACTTTACTTTTTCATAATCTACTAAGTTACTTTTAACATGTATTAATCCTGTTTGAGTAAAGGATGGAAGAGTTTTATGAAGACTATGTATGGTAATATCCGCTCCTAAAGATATACTATTAGGAGGAAAATAATTATTAAATCCTAAATGAGCACCATGAGCTTCATCTACTAATAAAGGTATATTATGTTCATGAGCAATCTGACTAATTCTATTTATATCTGATACTACCCCTTCATATGTTGGAGATGTGATAATAATAAGTTTGATGTCTTTATATTCTTTCAACATTTCTTTAATGCTTTTGGGACAAGTTCCACAATTTATGCCGTACTCATTGTTGATTTGTGGATAAATATATATGGGTTTAAGTTCATTTATGTAAATGGCATTGTATACAGACTTATGACAATCCCTAGTTAACAAAACCTTGTCTCCCTTTTTTGTACAAGCTGATATCCCACTTAAAATTCCTGCACTACTTCCCCCTATCAAATAATTACAGTATTGGGATTTATATAGGCTAGCAGCTCTTTCCATACATGCTTTTAATATGTCATCTGCATGAAATAAATTATCAAATCCTTCTACTTCAGTAATATCAATAGAATATGGGTTAATCATATCCATAACCTTTTCATTCCTTTTATGCCCAGGCATATGCATAGGATATATATTTGTTTTACTATAATCTACTAATTTGTCATATAATTTCAATTTAATAACCTTCCTAGATAATTATTTGTTTAGTATACATCTTATATTACATAATTTATTATCTTTATCAAGGAGTAGAGTTGGGAATATATCCTCCTCTTATTTTCTTATGTATAGGCACAATGACAGACTTTGCCCCC
>CAZXSM010000049.1:0-17050 GCA_964643255.1 uncultured Lachnospiraceae bacterium | reverse complement strand
ACACTAGCCTTCCAAGCTAGATACGTGGGTTCGATTCCCATCACCCGCTTTTTTGATATATATTTTTAATCCTAGGAGGTTAATATGAAAACCCTGTTAATTGCTATTAATTCAAAGTATATACATTCAAATTTAGGAATTTATTATTTGCAAGCATATGCAGACAAATATAAAGATAATATCAAAGTATTGGAATATACTATCAACCAGTACCAAGAAGATATATTACAATCAATTTATCTAGAAAAACCCGACCTGATATCTATTTCTTGTTATATATGGAATATTGAAATGGTTTCTAGTCTTTGCAGAGAGTTTAGAAAAGTATTGCCAAATACTAAGATTTGGCTAGGTGGTCCAGAAGTTACTTATGAGTCCAAGAAATATTTGTTAAACCATCCTGAAGTTGATGGAATTATGCTAGGAGAAGGGGAAGAGACCTTTTTAGAAATCCTAGATTACTATAATAAAAAAGAAGATTCCATTAGCCTAGAAAGCATAAAAAGTATTACTTATAGAAAATCAGCTGAAAAAGAATTCACTTATGAAGGTTATAATAATTTTAATGATTATAAAAAACAAAATTCAAAAGGGCTAAATAATATTATTCAGACAGAAATAAGGCCATTATTAGATTTCAATACAGTGCCCTTCCCTTATGATGATTTAACCCATTTTGAAAATAAAATTATTTATTATGAATCGAGTAGGGGTTGCCCATTTTCATGTAGCTATTGCCTGTCATCAGTAGACAAAAAAATGAGACTTAGAGATATTAACTTAGTCAAAGAAGAATTAAACTTTTTCTTGAAACATAAAGTAAAACAGGTAAAGTTTGTTGATAGGACATTTAACTGTAATAAAGCTCATTCTTTAGCGATATGGAAACATTTAAAGGAAAATGATAATAGTATAACTAACTTTCATTTTGAAATTGCAGCTGATTTACTTGATGATGAAGAGATTCAACTATTAAAGTCAATGAGAGATGGATTAGTTCAGTTAGAAATTGGTGTACAGTCAACAAATCCTAAGACAATTAAGGCTATTAACAGGAAAACAAACTTTAATAAAATAAGTAAAAATGTAATAAATCTATCAGAAAATAGAAATGTACATCAACATTTGGACTTAATAGCAGGCCTTCCATACGAGGATTATGAGAGTTTTAAAAATTCATTTAATGAAGTGTATAATTTAAAGCCAGATCAATTACAATTAGGTTTTCTAAAGGTACTTAAAGGGGCTCCTATATTTGAAGATAGTGAAGAATATGGAATAGTGTATAAGGACCTACCACCCTATGAAGTTTTGTTTACAAATTGGCTTAGTTATGACGATATTCTAAAATTAAAGTTAGTTGAGGAAATGGTTGAGGTATATTATAATAGTGGCCAATTTAATACCACTATAAAATTTATGGAACATTATTTTGAGACATATTTTGATCTATATAAAGAACTAGGAGAATATTATAGGGGCCATGATTTACTTGATATAAGGCATACTAGACTTCGTAGGTATGAGATATTAATAGGCTTTATGGAATCAAGACTTGATGAATTAGATGGATTTAAAGAAATTCTTTTATATGACTTATATTTAAGAGAAAATTTAAAGAAAAGGCCAGCATATGCCTCTGATAAAGAAAAATATAAAAATCTTTATGGCCAAATATATTCTGACCCCAAATTAAGAGAAAAATATCTAGGGATAGAAGAGGTTAGTTTTGGACTAGGTAAGGCAAAACAATATTTTCATATAGAGCATTTTAATATTGATGTAGAGAAAAGTGCAAAAGAAGGGAAATATATAAACGATCCACAGATAATACTTTTTAATTATAAGGATAGGGATCCAATAGATAACAATGCTAGTAGAAAAATAATAAATGAAGGAGACTTAGACCTATAAGATTTCAAATTATAAGAAGGTGAGAATTTGAATAAAAGAGAACAAGAACGAGTCCAAGAGATATTAGAATTATTAGACGAATATTATAAGGACCACCAAGAAACATTTCTAGACCATGATAATCCTTGGCAATTGCTAATAGCAACAATATTGAGTGCCCAGTGTACCGATGAAAGAGTCAATATGGTTACTAAGGACCTTTTTAAGAAATATAAAAGTCTAGAAGATTTTGCAAACGCTGATATAAAAGAGTTAGAGAAAGATGTTTATTCTACGGGATTTTATCGAAATAAGGCTAAGAATATTATAGCTACTGCCCAAATGCTTATATCTGACTTCAATGGAAAGGTTCCATCAGATATTGAGTCTTTAACTAAGCTACCTGGCGTTGGAAGAAAGACTGCAAATGTAATAAGGGGAAATGTTTTCAAGATACCTAGCATAGTTGTAGATACTCATGTTAAGAGGATTACTAATAGATTAGGGCTTAGCCAGGCTAAAGATCCAACTAAGATTGAGTTTGAATTAATGGAAATATTACCAGAGGAATATTGGATTAGGTATAATTTACAAGTGATTGCCCATGGTAGAAATATATGTAGAGCAAGAAATCCAAAATGTAGCGACTGCTTTTTGACCCATCTATGTCTATATTATAGTAAAGAAAAGAAATAAAACATACATATAAATTAAAACATAATTAATAGCAAGCTATTAATTATGTTACTTTATTATTAAATGATAAAAACTACTTGAAACATAGGATGAAATAGCATAATATATTATTTGAATATATACTATATATAATTACTGTAAAAAGGAAGAATATCCGATTTCTTTTAAAGAATTTATTAAACTTTCTTTTGATAGTGTATTTAGGGAGCTAGCTATTTCAATCAATTCCTCAATTTTATCATATTGGTTATCAGCAAGATAGATTTCAGCAAGTAAAATATAGGCTTGGCTAACATCACATTTGCAAGAGACAGCATATTCTAAGATTTGCCTTGCATTATCAAAATCTTCCTGGTTATAATAATAGTGTCCCCATTCATATAAGAGGTTTGATAAGCTGGTAAAGTTATCATCATATGACATAATATCCTTGATATTTGCAGGACCATATTTTAACTTTAAATCAGTATTGGAAATGCCAGTAAAGTTTGCAATTGGACTTTCAGCCAGAGAGAGAATAGCCTCTTGTATTTCTTCTAATTCTTTATCTTCTGGATATTGAACAAAGGGTAAATCCTCTACAGGGATTTTAATGTAAGTTATATCGGATAAGTCTTTAGGCCTTGTTAGATTAGCTTTTCGTTCTTTCTCCCAGAATTCATTATTAATTTCTTTTCTAGATTTTTTAGAATTGGATTTGTTGAGATAAAGAGCTATATAAAAGATTGTTCCAAGAACAATAACTAGTATTAACATATATAGATATCCTTTCTATTACATAAACTTAATAAAACATAGGAGATGATAAAAAATGAAACCAATGAATAAAAAAACAAAGAGATTAATCTCAAAAATTATTATTATAGCTGTTGTTTTAGCTATGCTTATACCTACACTTTTAAGTATATTAATGTAATTATATTTGATTTATTACTAAGAATATACATAATCTTAGATTGTTTGTCAATTTAGTAATAGGGCAATTTGAATTAAATGTTGTTAATTAAACCAAGTTGACAATTTTAATTTATAGATTTCCAAAGAAGGAGGTTATTAACATGCACAGGAAGCAGTTAAACCTTTTATTGGCTTCTTTTTTCGCTATTTGTTTCTTCTTAATACCCCATACAAGTGTTGCAGCTGGAGAAGTACCTGATGGAGTATATATTGATTCAGTTAACATAGGCGGAATGACTATTGAAGAAGCAGAAGAAGCTGTTGAAAATTATGTAGAAGACTTAAAAAACAAAACAATTACAATCGATATTGAAGGAGAAAATGAGCAGATAACTTTAACAGAACTTGGATTTTCTTACAAAGACAATAACTTTATTGAGGAATCTACTAGTATAGGTTCATATGGAAACCTTGTTAAGAGATACAAAGAAATAAAAGATATAGCTCATAACAACTTAATCTTTTCCCTAGAATATACAATAGATAAAAACTCGATCAGAGATTTTGTAGAAAATAAAATATCTCCTTACAATATTTCTTCAGAGAATGCTAGTCTTAAGAGAGAAAGTGGTGAATTTATTTACACTGATCATCTCGTAGGAAGGCATGTTGAGGTCGAAGAGACAGTTAATCTTATAGAAGAATCTATATATGATGACTGGGATAAGGGTGATATTAAATTAAGTGCTGTAATATTAGAAGATCAACCAGATTTTACAAGAGAGATGGTAGAAAAGGTTGATAGTAAGCTAGGTACTTATACTACTTATTATGCAAGTTCATCTAATAGTAGAGCTTCTAACATCAGTAATGGTGCTAGGCTTATTAACAATATTGTCCTATATCCAGGAGATGAGTTTAGTGCTTATGAAGTGTTAACTCCATTTACCGTTGCTAATGGATATTCTGTTGGTGGAGCATATGAAAATGGAATAGTTGTTGATAGTATTGGAGGAGGCGCTTGTCAAGTTACAACTACCATATATAATGCTGCTTTATATGCAGAAATGGAAGTAACAGAAAGGCAAGCTCATTCCATGACAGTTTCTTATGTTGACTTAGCTAGAGATGCTGCAATTGCTGGAACATATAAGGATATAAAGTTTGTAAATAATACAGATTATCCTATACTAATTCAAGGGTTTACGCAAAATCGAAGTGTTACATTTACTATTTGGGGCCATGAGACTAGGGCAGATAATAGAAAGATAGAATTTGAAACTGTAGTACTATCTAGCAGGCAACCACCTGAAGATGTAGAAACAGAAGATCCAACCAAGCCTGAATCATATAAAGAGACAACCCAGTCTCCTCATACAGGTTATGTAGCAGAGTTATATAAAATAGTATATGAAGATGGTAAACAAGTAAGTAGAGAAAAAGTAAACAAAAGTTCTTATATGGCAACACCGAGACATGTAACAATTGGAACAATGCCAGAACCCGAACCCGAAACCGAAGAAGAATTAGAACTTGAGACTATAGATCCTGAGGGAACAGAGGAAGTAACAGATCCAAATGGAGAAGAACCAGATACAGGAGTACCTGCAACAGAAACAGAAGGAAAGGCAGTTACACCACCAAAGACAACTCCGCCTCAAGGACCACCAGAATCATCAAAACCAGATGATTAAGAAGAATATATAAAGCTAACAATAGGGATGCCGATTAAATATATATTGGCATCCTAAATAATAGGAGTAGATATAAGTATGGAAGTAGGAAAAGTCTCGGGCTCAAGCTTAAAAAGAGTAATACTTAAAAATATTAGTAGCACAAGGAATGAAGTAACCCAAGGTCCTAGTGTAGCCTATAACTTTAGCGCTTTAAAGCTGGACAAGGAAGAAGAAGTTTTTGTTACAAGTAAAACCCTTATCGGAGATTATAAGAATATAGAAAATATAGCTGTCTCATCAGTGGCTAATAGAATTGGGACAAGTGGTGGTCAAGTTATTGGTATTATGGTAAATATAATATTACCTTCAGCTACATATGAATCCAAACTAGAGAAGATAATTAAAGGAATAGAAAGTGCTTGTAGGAGTCTAAATATTGATATATTAGGTGTAGATGCACAAGTAACAGACTTTAATAGTATGCCAGTAATTGCAATAACAGGACTTGGTAAGTCTAGTAAAGACAAGGTTATCAAACCAAGTACCATACTAGCAAATCAAGAAATAGTTATGACAAAATGGATAGCAGGTGAGGCTACTACAATTATTGCAAATGAAAGAGAATCTGAATTACAAACAAGGTTTACAGATGAGTTTATAAATAGAGCAAAAGGATTAATCAGGGATGTTTCTTCATTAAAAGAGGCTAAGATTGCCTCTGAGATGAATGTAAGCTCCATGTATGAAATTGGTCAAGGTGGTATATTTGGTAGCTTGTGGGAAATAGGAGAAGAATTATCTGTAGGCCTAGAAGTAGATATAAGCAAAATTCCTATTAAGCAAGAAACCATTGAAATATGTGAGTTTTACGACTTAAATCCTTATAAATTAACTTCTACCGGATGTCTGCTTATTATTACAGACCAGGGAGCCTCCTTAACAGCTAAGCTTAATGACAATAACATAGATGCAGCTCTTATAGGAAGAACTACTAAAGGTAATGAAAGAATAGTTAAAAATGGTGATTATAGAAGATTTTTAGCTCCTCCAAAGGGGGATGAGCTTAAGAAAATAAAAGAACTTTTACTACCCAGAAAGGAAAATGGTTATGAGAAAGAAGATTCTAGTAGCAATTGATAGGAACAGTAAATTAACAGCCAATGACCTAGCCTTAATGTTAGGAACTAGTGAGAAAGAGGTTGTGGAATTAATTAAAGATATGGAGAAGGAAGGCATTATATGTGGTTATCCGACTCTAATTAATTGGGACAAAATTGAAGAAAATGAAAAAGTAACAGCCTTAATAGAGGTGAAGGTTACACCTCAAAGAGGAGAAGGCTTTGACAAGATTGCAGAAAGAATCTACAAGTTTGAAGAAGTTGAATCCGTCTACTTAATGTCTGGTGGATTTGATTTAACAGTTATGATTGAAGGAAAAAGCATGAAAGAAATAGCTAGCTTTGTATCAAGTAAATTAGCACCTATGGATAGAGTTGAAAGTACTGTAACCCATTTTGTAATGAAGAAATACAAGGAACACGGAATACCACTTGTAAATAAGAAAAAAGATGAAAGGATGCCAATTACACCATGAGAAATCCCTTATCCAGAGCAGTAACTGAAATAGAACCTTCTGGTATCAGAAAGTTTTTTGATATAGCCAGTGAAATGGAAGATGCTATTTCTCTAGGTGTTGGAGAACCTGATTTTGATACACCCTGGCATATAAGAGAAGAAGGTATATATTCCTTAGAAAAAGGAAAAACATTTTATACTTCTAATTCTGGACTAGCAGAGTTAAAAGAAGAAATATGTAATTATCTTAAAAGAAAAAATAACTTAGAATATGATTGCAAGGATGAGATCCTAGTTACTGTAGGCGGTAGTGAGGCTATAGACATAGGCCTACGAGCAATGGTAGACCCAGGAGACGAGGTTTTAATTCCTCAGCCGAGTTATGTATCATATGTGCCTTGTGTACAATTAACAGGAGGTAAGCCAGTTATTATAGAGTTAAGAGAAGAAGATCATTTCAAATTAACCAAAGAGAAATTAGAAGAAGCAATAACTGACAAAACAAAAATTCTAATTATGCCTTACCCCAATAATCCTACCGGTGCAATTATGGACCATAACGATTTGGCACAAATAGTAGACCTTATTATAGAAAATGATATATTTGTTCTTACTGATGAAATATATTCTGAACTTACATATGGTAAAGACCACACTAGTATAGCATCTTTCCCTGGGATGAAAGAGAGAACAATATTAATAAATGGGTTTTCAAAATCATATGCAATGACTGGCTGGAGACTAGGTTATGCAGCAGGACCTAAAAAAATCATCGAGCAGATGACAAAAATCCATCAATTTGCAATAATGTGTGCTCCAACAACAAGTCAATATGCAGCAGTAGAAGCTTTAAAAAACGGCGATGATGATGTTGAGTTTATGAGAAATTCTTACGATCAAAGAAGAAGATTTATTGTAAATGTGTTAAGAGATATTGGTTTAGAATGTTTTGAACCTGAAGGAGCATTTTATGTTTTCCCATCAATAAAAAAATATGGCATAACATCTGATGAATTTGCCACAAGATTGTTAACAAGTCAGAAGGTTGCAGTAGTGCCTGGTACAGCATTTGGGGAATCAGGTGAAGGATTCTTAAGAATATCTTATGCATCTTCTATGGATAATATAAAGACAGCACTTAAACGTATAGAATATTTTGTAAGTACTTTATAAGACCTTATAATTAGAAAGAGGTAAAACATGAACATTGTATTATTAGAGCCAGAAATGCCAGGCAACACTGGTAATATAGGTAGGACTTGTGTGGCTACTGGAACTAAGTTACACTTGATTGAACCTCTTGGTTTTAGATTAACTGATAAACATATTAAAAGAGCAGGGCTTGATTACTGGGATAAATTAGATCTTAGTTTGTATGTTAATTTTGAAGATTTTCTCGAGAAAAATAAAGGTGTCAAAATATATATAGCAACCACAAAAGCAAAGCGAACTTATGCCGATATAAAATACGATCCAGACTCTTATATTATGTTTGGGAAAGAAAGTGCAGGAGTTCCAGAAGATATCTTGCTAGACTATGAAGAAGCTTGTGTTAGAATACCTATGGCAAAAGATACTCGTTCACTGAACTTATCTAATTCAGTATCAATTATACTCTTTGAAGCCTTAAGGCAAAATAATTTTTTAGAAATGGAAAGTCAGGGACAACTTCATAATCATACTTGGGATGATTTGATATAAAAAAAGCTATAAAAACAATATTTATATTGTTTTTATAGCTTTTGAGATTTATAGAAAACTATCAGAACTTTGTAAGCTAAATATAAATTCGGTTCCTACTCCTTCTGTACTGATAACATCTATGTTTTCATCATGGGATGTTATAATCTCCTTTACAATTGCAAGACCAAGACCAGTTCCTGTTTTATCTCTACCCCTTGAAGAGTCTGTTTTGTAAAAGCGATCAAATACTTTTCTTAGGTCCTCTTTCGCAATACCTGTTCCATGGTCCTTAACAGAAACTAGAACTTTGCCACCTCTTTCCTCCGTACTAATATTAATATCAGAATTATTAGAGCTAAATTTTATTCCGTTATCAATTAAATTATATAAAACTTGTTGAATCTTACTTTTATCTGCATATACAAAAGTTTCATGGGAGAAAAAGGATAACTTTAAAGTGATTTTTTTCTTTCTACAAACTCCTTCAAAGCTCTCAGCTGTTTTCTTAATAATTTGATTTATATCAAAGCTAGTAATATCAAGCATAACTGGTTTGTTACTTATATTATTTAAGTTTAGTAAACTGGTTGTAAGCTTTTCAAGGCGCTCTGATTCAAACAATATAATATCTAAGTATTTATCTTTCATTTCATATGGAATGGTTCCATCTTTTAGCGCATTTGCATAACCCTTAATTGAAGTTAAAGGAGATCGAAAATCGTGAGATATATTTGCAATAAACTTCTTTTGATATTCATCTATATTACTTATTTCTTGTGCCATATAGGTTAAAGAATTAGCCAAGTCTTGAAACTCGTCTTGGCGGTTTAAATCAATTATATAATCATAATTAGCATCCGCATATTCTGCAGCTGCTTTCATCAACTTTCTTAATGGAATAACTATAAGATAATATAGGAAGATTAAAGCAAGAGCTAAAACAAGTGAAAAAATTACTAAAGCAAGGTTAATGGTGTCCATAAAAAATGTGGTCTCTTTATAGACCTCACTTAGAGGACTATGGAGTACAACATAGCCCCGGGTTCTATAATTGTTAATTACAGGAACTACAACACTAAGGGAAGCCTCTGATAAGATGCCTGGCATTATAGTGTTTTCTGAAAATGTAGAATTTAGAAAGCCTGGATCTATTTCTGTAAGATTAATAGATCTAGTTTTTCCGTTTCCTCTAGTATCAGAAGTAATATAACCATTAGCATTGACTATCCAAATTCTAGTATTAAGAAGGCTGTCCATTATTTCTAGTTGGTATGTAATCTCACTAAAAGAAGTTTCCTCATTATAATAGCTTTCCATGTATTTTGTAGAGAGGGAAGAAGCTTCATTATATAAATCTATTTTCTTTTCGTGTAACAATTTATCTTCAATTCGGTTAATTCCAAAAGTATTAAGTACGACAAACATTGATACTACACATAAAAAGTAGCCTAATATTAGCTTAAACCATAATTTATGTCGCATTTTCCCTCACTTCTTTCTGATTCTTATTTGCTTTCGAACTTATATCCAACTCCCCAAACAGTAGAAAGACTCCAATCTTCATGGTCATTAATTTTTTCTCTTAGCCTTTTGATGTGAACATCAACGGTTCTGGTATCTCCGATATATTCATATCCCCATATATGGTCTAACAGTTGTTCTCTAGTAAACACTTGATTAGGATTAGAGGCCAGAAAATAAAGTAATTCTAATTCTTTAGGGGGCATCTCTACCTTCTCACCTTTGTATGTAACTGAATAATTACTTTTGTTAATTATTAAATCTGGATAAGTAACATATTCTCCAACTTGATTCATATTACTACTATCCTTATCACTATCTACCGCAGGGTTAAACCTGCGAAGAACAGCTTTTACTCTTGCAACTAATTCTTTTGAATCAAAGGGTTTAATAATATAATCATCGGCTCCAAGCTCCAAGCCTAAAACCTTATCAAAAGTTTCTCCTTTTGCCGATAACATAATAATAGGCACTTTAGAAGTTTTGCGTATTTCGCGACAAACCTCATAGCCATCAATGCCTGGTAACATTAAATCAAGTAAAATCAAGTTGGGTTTATAACTTTTAAAGGCTTCTATGGCATCTTCTCCGTCATAAACTGTTTTTGTATCAAAACATTCTTTTGTAAGATATAAGGCAATTAATTCTGCTATATTCTCATCATCATCAACTATAAGTATTTTTTGTTTTGTAGCCATTGTAACCCCTTTCTTTCGAATGCTATTTAAATTCTGCTATAGTTACACCTGAGTCACCTTCACCAAACTCACCCAGGCGATACTTTTTAATGTATTTAGATCTCTTTAAATGTGAATGAACTGCATTTCGTAAGGCACCAGTACCTTTACCGTGTACTATACGTACTTCTTTTAAGTGGGATAAGTATGCATCATCTAAATATTTATCAAGTTCATATAGAGCTTCTTCAACAGTCTTACCTATTAGGTTAATTTCCGCACTAATATTAGAAACTTTAGAACTCTTTATTGTACTTGCATTTGATTGGTTGGACTTGTTATTATTATCAGATGATTTCTTAAGCTCAACATCATTTATATTAACCTTTGAAGATAATATCCCCATTTGGACAAACATGTCACCTTTTTCATTAGGAAGAGAAGTAACAATACCATCTAAGCCTAAACTTAGGACATAAACATCATCTCCTAAGTTAAAATCTGAAGCCTTATATTCCTTTTTTGGATCTCGATCTTCCCCAAGATTACTTTCTGGTGTTACATTATTAAGCTTTTCGCTTAGCTTACTCCTTTCTTTTTCCATTTGTTTATTAAGACCAGATGTTTGACTCCATTTATTATACTTTTTGATAGTTTCATCTGCGTAATCCTTTGCTTCTTGCAGTAGGACTCTGGCCTCTTCTTTGGCAGCGTTAACTATCTGTTTTCTGTTGTTTTCCAATTCTTTGTTTTTGGCCTCTAATTGACTGCGCAATCTTTCGACCTCACTTTTATTTTTAAGAATTATTTCTTCGTTATTCTCTATAGAAACTCTTTTGTTTTCTAATTCACTAACAATATCTTCGAAGCTTTTATCTTCCTGATTTAATTTATCTTTTGCATTTTCAATTATATGGTCAGGAAGGCCAAGCCTTTTAGAAATAGCAAAAGCATTACTTTTTCCTGGTATACCAATTAACAGGCGATAGGTAGGCTGTAGGGTTTTAATGTCAAACTCACAGGCTGCATTACTAACCCCTTCAGTTGATAAGGCATAAACTTTTAATTCACTATAATGAGTAGTGGCCATAGTTCTTATATTCTTCTTGTGGCAGTAATCAAGAATAGACATAGCAAGTGCTGCTCCTTCTGTAGGGTCAGTACCAGCACCTAGTTCATCAAAGAGAACAAGAGATTTATAGTTAGCTTTTTCTAAAATGCTTACAATATTATTCATATGAGATGAAAAGGTAGATAAACTTTGTTCTATACTTTGCTCATCACCAATATCTGCATAAACATCGTCAAAAACCCCCAGTTCTGAGCCTTGTGAGGCAGGAATGTGAAGTCCAGCTTGAC
Source organism: uncultured Lachnospiraceae bacterium (assembly GCA_964643255.1). Lineage (GTDB taxonomy): Bacteria > Bacillota > Clostridia > Lachnospirales > Lachnospiraceae > JAAYRG01. The sequence goes on along the minus strand of CAZXSM010000049.1, from coordinate 5,073 downwards.
CCATTAAGGTAAACAAACCAACGGTTTTTAAGGATACAGTTTTACCACCTGTATTAGGGCCAGTAATAATTAGCATGGTGAAATCTTTGCCTATAGATATATCAATAGGAACTACAGATTTGGCATCAATTAAAGGGTGGCGCCCCTTTTTAATATTAATGATACGATTATTATTAAATTCTGGCTCTGTACCATTCATACTTTTTGATAAATTGGCCTTAGCAAAAATGTAATCAAGTTTAATTAATGTTTTAAGGTTATTAGATATAGGTTCATTATAATCTGCTACCATACTACTTAAGACTGCAAGAATTTTCTCAATTTCTTCTTGTTCTTTTAATAAAAGCTCTTTAATTTCATTGTTAAGATTAACTACTGACATTGGTTCAATAAACACAGTAGAACCAGTTGAAGACTGGTCATGAATCATGCCTGGCATATTAGAACGATATTCTTGTTTTACAGGCAAACAATATCTTCCATTACGAATAGTAATAAGATTATCTTGTAATATATTTTTTCTATTGGCCGAAGCCATTACTTTATTTAGTTGTTCATGGATTTTACTATTAGCATTGTTGATACTTCTGCGAATATTTTTAAGAACGGGGCTGGCATCATCAGCAAACTCATTTTCTCCAATAATGCAACGATCAATCTCTTTTCTTACTTGTGATAAAGGTTCTAATGAGGTGAAATAGTGGTTTAGAGAATCGTCACCACCTATGTCTTCTTCTTTTTCATCACTTATCCCATAAGATTTAACTCTAAGACTTGTGGATAAAACAGAAGATATCTTTAAAAGTTCATTGGCTCCAAGGGTAGAACCAATTTCAAGTCGTTTAAGGGAAGGTCTTATGTCGTGTATCCCATAAAAGCCTATACTTCCTTTTCTATATATCCTAGATAAGGCATCTGTAGTCTCTCTTTGCCTTATTGTGATTTCATCTATATCATTTGTAGAAGAAAGTTTTCTACAAAGGCCTTTGCCTAACTCTGAATTAGCCAAATTAGCCAATTTATCTATAATTTTATTAAATTCTAAAGTTTCAAATGATTTTTTGTTCATAAATCCTCCATATAGAAATAATAGCAATACTATGATAAGATATATATTAACATAAATCTGATTACAATGTATAAACAAGGTATTTATTATGTTCATAATATATAAGTGATCTAAAATAATCTAAAGGTATGATGTTATTGTACATTATAATCCAAAAAAGTAAAATAGCTATTTCCTAGCATCACCCACTCTTTTTGTTAACAAAACATTCATAGGATGTTCATATAATTATGCTAAAATTATTAAGCACTATATTGCAAAACGTTGTCATAAAGGAGAAATCTAATGGCTGTAGATAACAAGGAACAAAATAATGAACAAAATGAAGAGGAAAAATATAATTTTATTGAGGAAAAGGTTAATTCCAGGAGAAAACATAAAATTAAAAAATTTTTGGTAGCTGTGGCTTTAACTATTGTTTTAGCTATTATTTTTGCTATAACGGCAGGTATTGTTCTTTGTGCTGCCCGAGAGCCTCTTTTTGATATATTTGGCATTAATAAAAGTATTATTGAATTTGATTCTGATGAAGACCCAGATAATAATGATAACCAACCAATAGAAACTGAGACTAGTGAAACCGAAGCTACCGAGGAAACTGAAATTGAGTCTGAGACAGAAAAATATGTACAACCAACAATCATCAATAATACAATTGCTGCAGATTTAGATGACTTAAGCAATATATATTACGAAGTTAAAAGACTTGCTGATGATGCCTCGAAAGCAATGGTGCTTGTAACAAGCATTAAAAGTAATAAGGATTGGTTTGAAAATGAGATAGAAGTTCCAGATAATATAAATGGTTTAATAGTCGCTAATAATGGGGTGGACTTGCTTGTGTTAGTTAACTATGACCAGATTCAAGGTGCTAATACAATACAGGTTACCTTTACTAATGATATTAAAGCTGAAGCTACTTTGCAAGCATTTGACAGTGAGTTAAATCTTGCTATAATAGCAATAGACTTAAATAAGTTACCAGAAGAAGTTCAAGAAATTGAAGGTGCTTATTTAGGAGAGTCTAGCTATTTACCAGTTGGGACCCCTATTATAGCCATAGGAAGTCCTAATGGTCGTATTGGTTCTATGGAAATTGGGATGGTAAGTAGTAGGAACACAAACGCTTATATAACAGATTACCAAGTGGACCTATATCACACAGATATTAACTATGTAGATGATGGACAAGGGTATATAATAAATTTAAAAGGTAAGATTGTAGGCATAATTACTACTTATCTATCAGATAACATAAATAAAGAGATTAGTACCTTTATTGGTATTTCAGAAATAAAGCCTATTATTGAAAGTTTAGTCAATAATGAAGACAGAGCATGTCTAGGAATTAAAGCTATAGATATAACATCCGATGCATTAGAAGAATTAGAGTTAACAAATGGTATAGCAGTCACTTCAGTTGTTGCAAATTCACCTGCATTTTATAATGGAATACAAGTTGGAGACATTATTACTAGCATCAATGATGAAGATATAACAAGTGTTAAGAATTATCAAAGTATGTTATTAGAATCTAAGCCTGAAGATGTAATATTAATAGAAATTCATAGAGAATATCATGATGATAATGATATTATAGAAGTAGAAGCAATGTTAGGAACAAGACAGTATTAAAATATAAAGCAGACTAGAAAGGCTGGTCAACAATTATAATGAAGTATATAAATGAACTACAAGTTGGAGATAGAATTCAGGAAATTTACCTTTGTAAAAGCAAAAGGAGATTAACTACTAAAGCTAATAAAAACTACATATCCTTATCTCTACAAGATAAGACAGGAATTTTAGATGGGAAAGTATGGAATGAAAGCAATGCAATAGATGATTTTGACGAAATGGACTACATAGAAGTTACAGGTATAGTTAATTCGTTTCAAAATGAAAATCAACTTAATATAAGTCGTATTAGAAAATGTAATGAAGATGAATATAACGTAGCTGATTATTTACCAACATCAAAAAAAGATGTTGACGAAATGTATGACAAAGTATTGTCATATATAGCTAGTATTAAACAACCTTATTTAAAGGAGCTGTTAGAAAGCTTTTTTGTAGATGATAAAGAGTTTGTTGAACAGTTCAAGGAACATTCTGCAGCAAAAAGTGTACACCATGGTTTTGTTGGTGGTTTATTGGAGCATACTCTAAGTGTAGCAAAGCTTTGTGACTTTTATGCAAGTCAATATGAGATAATTAACAGGGACTTACTTATAACAGCAGCCTTATTTCATGACATAGGTAAAGTTAAAGAACTATCAACATTTCCTACTAATGATTATACCAATGAAGGCCAGTTGTTAGGTCATATATTTATTGGAGCTGAAGTTATAGGAGAGAGAATAAAAACTATTCCTGGTTTTCCAAGAGACTTAGAATTAGAACTTAAACATTGTATATTAGCTCACCACGGAGAACTTGAATATGGATCACCTAAAAAGCCAGCAATTATTGAAGCTCTAGCTCTTAACTATGCAGATGATACAGATGCTAAAATGCAAATTATGATAGAATTATTAGAAGGTGCTAACGAGGATCTAGAGTGGTTAGGATATAACAGATTAATGGAAAGTAATATAAAAAGGACTAGTAAAGATTAATTATGGATATTAAGAAAAACGATGAGTTAGTAATAGATATTATAGATATTGGTAATCAAGGACAAGGTATAGGCAAATATGATGGCTATACCTTATTTGTCAATAACACCACAATTGGCGATAAGATTAGGGTAAAGGTTACAAAGGCTAAGAAGAATTATGGTTATGGAAGGCTTATTGAAATTATTGAACCATCACCTGATAGGGTAGAACCAGTTTGTGAAATCGCCGACAAATGTGGCGGATGTAGTATTATGCATCTTAAGTATGAAAAACAACTTGAGTTTAAACAAAAGAAAGTAATAGGATGCCTAGAAAGAATTGGAAAGTTTGACTTATCTAATGTAGAGGTTAATCCTATTATTGGAATGGATAATCCTTATTATTATAGAAATAAGGTTCAATTACCTATAGCTAGATATAGAAATGGTAAAATTGCTATGGGGTTTTATGCAAGGAGAACCCATTCTATTATTAATATGGACAAGTGTTATATACAAAGTGAGATAAATGATGATATATTTCAAATAATCCGTACATTTGTAGATAAATATAATATTAGCCTCTATGATGAGAAGGAACACAAAGGATTACTAAGGCATATTGTAACTCGTGTTGGATTTGTAACAGGGCAAGTTATGGTGTGCCTAGTTATTAATGGTAAAAAATTACCTCATCAGGACAAATTAATTGAAAAACTTATAAAAATACCAGGGATGACAAGTATTAGCCTTAATTTTAACTTGGATAATACTAATGTAATTATGGGACAGGAAGTTGAAACTATATGGGGTAAGGAATATATAATTGACTATATAGGAGATGTAAAGTATCAAATTTCTCCGAATTCATTCTATCAAGTAAATCCTATTCAAACTAAAATACTATATGAAACAGCCCTTGATTATGCTGATCTTTCTGGGAAAGAGACTGTATGGGACCTATATTGTGGTATAGGAACTATTTCTTTGTTTATGGCTAAAGAGGCAAAGCAAGTGTATGGGGTTGAAATTGTAGAAGATGCAGTCCTTGATGCTAGAAGGAATGCTAAGATTAATAATATAAGTAATGCTGAGTTTTTTGTTGGGGCAGCAGAGGAAGTTCTCCCAAGGAAATATGAAGAAGATTCTGTATATGCTGATGTCATTGTTGTTGATCCCCCACGAAAGGGCTGTGAGGAAAGCTTGCTTAGAGCAATAGTAGAGATGAGTCCTAAAAGACTTGTTTATGTATCTTGTGATCCTGCTACACTAGCTAGGGATTTGAAATATTTAGGGCAGAACGGGTATAAACTTGAGAGGGTTCAGCCAGTGGACCAGTTTCCCCATACTGTGCACGTTGAGACGGTAGTATTGATGTCAAGGGTGGATAAGTAAGCGTGTAATA
>CAZXSM010000048.1:0-17085 GCA_964643255.1 uncultured Lachnospiraceae bacterium | reverse complement strand
ACCGTGCAGGTTCGATTCCTGTCATCCGCAGTATATAAAGATTTGCAGAGAATTGTATAAAGTAACAAAATTTGTATTAAAGTCCAAAATGTAGCCAAGGTATAATTACCTATGGCTATTTTTTATTGTCATTTTGTAAGCAAAACTAATTTAATCATATAAAACAGTAAAAGGGTTAGAAGTAAGATGTATTATTTCCTTCTAGCCTTTTTAAAAGTTAAGAAATACTTAAGGATAATTTATAACAAACACTTAAGAGAATGTAGTAAAATATCTTAAATGTATTTTCCTTGTACTTAGAATAGTGAAAGAAGGTATATAGATTATGAATAAGGTATTAGAGGTAAATAACTTAAGTAAAAGAATAGGAAAAAGAGAAATAATTAAAGATATATCTTTTTATGTTAATGAAGGGGAAATTTTTGGTTTTCTTGGACCAAATGGATCTGGTAAGACAACTACAATCCGTTTAATAGTTGATCTAATTTCTTCAGATTCAGGAAGTATAAATATTATGGGTAAAGACCTAAAAAGAGAGAGGGAAGAGGCCTTATCTCATGTTGGTGCAGTAGTAGAAGATCCCAAACTCTATAGTTATCTATCGGGTTACGAGAATTTAATGCAAATAGCACGAATCAGAAATATTCCTAAAGATAGGGTTGAAGAAGTAATTAGTTTAGTAGGACTTGAAAAAAGAATAAATGACAAAGTAAAAAGATACTCCCTAGGAATGAAACAAAGACTTGGACTTGCGGCAGCTCTACTTGCAAAGCCAGATTTACTAGTTCTTGATGAACCTACCAATGGATTAGATCCAACTGGTATTCGAGAATTTAGATATATTTTAAAAAAATTAGCCAGAGAAAAAAACATGTCTGTATTTGTATCATCTCATATCCTAGGAGAGGTCCAAAACCTATGTGATGTGGTAGCATTTATTGAAGATGGTAAAATTACCACGATTGAAACAATGGAAATGGTAGTGAAATCCATAGATTATTTTCTGGAAACTGATGTTAATGATGTAACAACTAAAAAACTAGAAAGCATAAAAGGAATAAGCATAATAAAAACTATTGAACATGGATATATATTAGAATTACATGATGAAAGCCCTAGTAAAGTATTAAAAGAGATTATATCTCAAGATATAGAAGTCATGTCATATGCTAGACATGAAAAAGGTTTAGAGGAGAGATATTCAGAATTAATAAAGGGAGGAATCAACTAATGTTTTCTGGTTTAATAAAAAATGAATTTATAAAATTGTTTTCTAGGAAAAAAACATTAATCATATTTGCCTTGTATGTTTTCTTGTTAGTTATAATAGCCATTATAGGAGAAAATGCTGAAGAGAGTTACTTTACGTATAATGACCCTGATTTTATGATTGAAAGACTAGAAGAACAGATAAGTTACGAAAAGGAATATTTAGATTCATTGAAAAACGAAGAAGCAATGAATGAAGAAGATATAGAGGAACAGATAGGATATTCTAAAGAACACATTGAATCTTTAGAAGAGGAAATAGAAGAATTAAAAAGACAAAAGGAAGAGGGACCCATTGACTGGAGGGTTGATTATCAAAGGCAAATTCAAGAAAACAAGTTTTATATAGAAGAGTTGCAAAACAAGGATAAAATATCAAAAGAAACATCTGATGAAATTAATTATTTAAAACAAGATATAGAAAGATTAGAGCTACTCCTAGACGCTAACTCATCCCCTGACGACCCTTATATAAATACAGGTATCAATTACTTATATAACAATTTAATTGCTATTACTGCGGCATTTCTAACTTTTGGTTTAATTATATTTAATTCGGATAATGTATCTGGTGAATATAATCCTGGGACTTTTAAGTTTTTGATTATTCAGCCTGTGACACGAACCAAAGTATTGTTAAGTAAATTCGTTGTAATGGCTCTTAGTTCAACGGCTCTCATATTAGTAATGCAAATATTAATGTTTTTAATTGTAGGACTAATAAAAGGATTTGGGAATTTAAATAGCCCCATGTTAATAGGATTAGAGTTTGAGAAGGTTATAAATAATGGATATGAATCTTTTAGTAGAGTGGCTGGTTCCGGTGAATTTATTACTATGTGGAATTATATACTTAGAATGGTGGTTTTAGAAGTAGTACTTATTATTACAGTTACTGCATTTGTTTTTATGGTTTCAACGGTAGCAAGATCGAGTGTAATAGCTAATACAATCTGTATTAGTATTTTATTAGGGTCTTCAATTGTTTATGGTTTGTCTTCAAGATATAGAGAAGTTTCCCATTTAATCTTCCTTCATTTTAACAATGTAGATGAAATTGTATCAGGTTCAATAATTGGTGATACAGGGATTGCTATATTCACCCCAGTAACAGTAATAGTAGTAAGTGTTATAACTACTATAGTTTGTTTATTAATAGCCCTTGGCGTATTTAAAAAGAGAGACTTATTTATATAATTAGGAATTTAATTATATTATATTAATAAAATTAAATTTCAGTATAGATCTATCTGTAAACAAATAAAAAACCAGCTATAGTAAGAAGATGAAAATCTTACCATAGCTGGTTAAAATTTAAACTAAAACATATATTATAAAAAGCAATCATCTACTATTTGCTTTAAGCTCTTTAACTTCTTCTTTTGCTTCTTTATACATATAGTAATATTCCCTACCATAGAGTACAAATGATAATATAAGGAAGAAGCCACAAATTATCATCAGTAAATAAGAAATCACAGTGTTATGCAAACCAGGGAACATAATTAAAATTAACATGCTAGCGTAGAAAACAGCAGTAGAAACTTTACCGAACCATTTTGCACCATCTAGTTTCTTTCCTTTTTTAATAAATATATAACCAGCGATAGCCATAACTACTTCTTTTATAAAAAATATTGCTGCTAAGATATACATATAATCAATTTCTATTATCAGGACAAATAATAAAGCGGCTTGCATTAGTTTATCAACTACTGGATCTAGTAGCTTACCAAACTCTGTAACCATGTCATATTTTCTTGCTATGAAACCATCTAAAAAATCTGTAGAGCCAGCTACTAAAACAACAGATCCTGCAATCAAGTATTCCTTAGTTGTCTCAGCTTTTATGTAAAGAACCACAAACACAGGTATTAATAGTAATCTTATATAACATATAATGTTAGGTATAGATAACAAGTCTGTTTTTGTTATGTTGAACTCTTCTTTAAAAGTGTTTTGATTATCTTTTTGTTTCATTAAATACTCTCCGATCAGTTTATTATTGTAGTTGTGTGATTAATTAAATTATAGCAGAACAGATTATAAATTAATAGTTTATATTAAATGATTTTATTATAAAATTCTTAAAAAAGTCTAAAAAGCTATTCTTGTTTTTTATAAAAAACTATATTATAGTAATCATAAACACGTATACTAATTGCATTTATGTATAGTGTATATTATATATTAAAATAAAAGAATATAGAGGGAAAACATGGAAAGCAATAAGACAAACACTTTAATTCGTATTTTGACTTATATTGCAGTTTTGATTTTATTTATCATTAACTTTAATTCTGTAGTTGGTTATATTGGGAAAGCATTAGGTTTATTTTCTTCATTCTTTTTGGGAATTGGGTTGGCATTTATTTTAAACACCCCTTGTATGGCTATAGAAAGATCTATATATAAATATTCTAAAAGTAATAAAAAACATCTTGTAAGAGGTGTATCAATAGTCTTAACATATACAATTTTTATTCTTATAATTGTTTTGTTGATTCGTTTTATAATACCACAGTTATTTCAAAGTGTTCAAGGCTTAATAGCTAATCTTGAGATATATACTGACAATTTGCAGAGATTCTTTAATAATATTGCCAGAATTTTTGAAATAGACCCTATAGATTTATCTGACTTACTAGCCTTTATTAATAAATCTGTAGATCAAATAATGGCTAGTGTTTCAGAAGTGGTATCGCAAATAATTACTATTACAACTAGTGTTATATCAGTTATAATTGATTTGTTTGTTGCTATTGTGTTTTCTATATATTTTCTTGCAGGTAAGGAAAAGCTAATAAGAAATGTTAAAAAAGTGTTTTCTACTTATTTGCCAGTGAAGGTATATGATAAGATTTCTTATGTGTATAATATTGTTGTAGATATTTTCAACAAATATATAATCGGGCAGTTTACGGAAGCGATTATATTAGGTGTTCTATGCTTTATAGGAATGATTATATTTAAATTTGATTATCCTTTATTAATAAGTGTAATTATTGGTGTATTAGCTTTAATACCTATTGTAGGTGCCTATATAGGTGGCTTTATTAGTTTCATGTTACTTTTATTAATTTCGCCTACTAAGGCCATTTGGTTTGTTGTGTTTATAGTAGTATTACAGCAATTTGAAGGAAATGTTATATATCCTAGAGTTGTGGGAAGTAGTGTTGGATTACCGGCGATTTGGGTTTTACTATCTATAATTGTGGGCGGTGGAATTGCAGGTCCATTAGGTGTATTATTAGCTGTACCAATTACATCTGTATTTTACACTTTATTAAAAAATGATATTAATAGACGTCAAAAAGCTAAACAAGATTTAAGAAGGGAGTAATTTTTATGTTAAAAGTTTGTGTTTTTTTAGCAGATGGATTTGAAGAAGTTGAAGGACTTACAGTAGTTGACTTATTAAGGAGAGCTGATGTTGATGTTACCATGGTATCAGTGATGGATAAGAGAAAGATTACAGGAGCCCATAATATTACAGTAGAAGCAGATAAATTATTTGATGAAATTGATTATAAGGATGTTGATGGCTTGGTACTTCCTGGGGGAATGCCAGGAACAACTCACCTAGCAGAACATAGTGACTTAATAAAACTATTAAGCTCATTTAATGATGAAAACAAACTTATTGCAGCTATATGTGCTGCACCAAGTATATTAGGACAAAACAAAATGCTGATTAATAAAAAGGCAACTTGTTTTCCAGGGATGGAAGATAAATTAGAAGGTGCAATCTTATCCAAAGATTCAGTTGTTGTAGATGGAAATATTATTACTAGTCGCGGAGTAGGCACAGCTATAGATTTTACTCTAGCAATTATAGAAAAGTTAATAAATAAAGAAACTTCAGATAATATTGCTGAGGAAATAGTTTATAAAGTTTAGTATTTAACTTTTATTTTTTTATATAATAAACAAAGGGAGATTAAATTTGGAGGTATCATAAGTGCATTTATAAAATCGGTCATTTCCCATACAAAGTCTAAGGGTAATATGCCTCCAACAAAGATCATGATTATGTAACATAGGTGATATGTTTTTATACCTTCTTTTCCAAAAAGGTATTCTACAGCCTTTTCGCCGAAAAATGACCATCCTACTAGAGTGGCTAAGGCAAAAAGTATAATCGAGATTCCAAGTAATGTATCACCATAGGATATTTGATTAAATGCAGCAGTTGTATATTCACTTATGGAATAACCTTCTATGGAGCTAGGAGTTTTCATGATATTTGTAGTGATAACTAAGCCGGTTATAGCACACATTACTACAGTATCCCAAAAGGTTGCGGACATAGATACCAGAGCTTGTTCATCAGGACTTTTTGTTTTTGCGCTTGCGGCAGCAATTCCTGCAGTTCCAAGACCTGCCTCATTGGTAAAAAGTCCTCTTGCAATACCATATCTAGCGGCTGTTTTAATTGTGCTACCAACAAAACCACCGGTAACAGCTTTAGGTGTAAAGGCAGAAGATGTTATTAATTTGATAGAAGGAATTATGTAATCATAATTTATTATCAAAAGAAGAGTACAAAAGAGTAAGTAAAAAACGCCCATAAAAGGAACGAGTTTGCTGCATAAATTACTAATGGATTTAATCCCGCCAACTATTGCAAACCCTGTAATTAGAGCAATAATTATGCCTACTAAGTAGGGAGATAATCCCCACAATCTAGAGCTTGTTTCTGTAATAGCATTAGCTTGAGTTGAACAACCAACTCCATATGCAGCAAGTAGGGTAAAAAAACAATAGATCTTAGCCAAGAACTTAGAATTTAATCCGTTTTCTAGAACATGCATAGGACCACCGGAGAAACTACCATCTTTATTTTTAACTCGATATAATACACTAAGATAAGATTCGGAATATGTAGTTGCCATTCCAAGAACGCCAGTTATCCAACACCAAAAAATGGCACCTGGTCCTCCTAGACCTACAGCTGTTGAGACTCCAACAATATTGCCTGTTCCAAGAGTAGCGGCAAGAGTTGTAGCAAGGGAGCCAAACCTACTAGTTTCTCCTTCTTCCGAGTCACTAGGTGTTATAGATAAACGTATACCTTTAAAGATTTTTTTTTGAATAAACCTTAAGCGAAAAGTAAAGAATAAATGTGTTCCCATAAGTAATGATGATAAAGGAACGCCCCATATAAAATTATTAATATTTTTAATTATATTTAATATTTGGCTCATTTTTTTATTATCTCTGCATTATATATTTTTATAATATATGTTTATATAGAGGTGATTTATACATCAAATGTCCTATTATCAACTTATTAAACGAGTAAATCAAAACCATTCGGTTTTAAGTCCCACAACTTACCATCATAATTTAATCCATTATCGCTAATAATACTATCAAGATAAATGATAAAGATTTAGACGAAGGAGATATATATTTAATATAAATAATCATATCTATTGTTTGGAATTATAATCATTTATCTTAGAACAACTAACGATAAAAGTCGTTAAAAAAGAAACTGTTTATATTTATTACGGAGGTGGATTTATAATGGCAAGTAACAATAATAACAGTGGAAGAAACAGAGTTGAAGTACCACAAGCAAGAGAAGCTCTTAACAGATTTAAATATGAAGTAGCTTCTGAATTAGGAGTACCATTAAAACAAGGTTATAATGGTGATCTAACTAGTGCTCAAAACGGTTCAGTTGGTGGAGAAATGGTTAGACGTATGATAAGAAGACAAGAAGAGCAAATGGCAGGTACTGAAAATAGTCAAAATCTATAATTAATTAAAATCAGTAATTATTTGGTAATCAGTATCTAAATAAGAAATAGTTAAAAAGGAAATCCCGCACTATAAATAGTGTGGGATTTCCTTTTTTTTCTTTTATATTGCGTATTATGGCTATTCATGATAGAATTAAAAAATGAATTTATAAAATGTATTTAGATTGTAAAGGAGAAAAAAATGGGTAAATACTTTGGTACTGACGGTTTTAGAGGAGAGGCGAATGTTGATCTAACTGTCGAACATGCATATAAAGTTGGACGTTATTTGGGATATTACTACGGGCAAAATCATAAAGCAAGAGTGGTAATAGGAAAAGATACGAGAAGATCAAGCTATATGTTCGAATATGCATTAGTAGCAGGCCTTACTGCAAGTGGTGCAGATGTTTACTTACTCCATGTCACAACAACCCCAAGTGTTTCTTATGTTGTAAGAAGTGAGAATTTTGACTGTGGAATTATGATATCAGCAAGCCATAATCCTTATTATGATAATGGAATAAAAATTATAAATAGCAAGGGTGAAAAAATAGAAGAAGAAGTTGAAAATTTAATTGAAGCTTATATCGATAATGAAGGCAAGGATATACCTCTAGCAAAAAGAGAAAATATAGGTAAAACAACTGATTATGCTATTGGGAGGAACAGGTATATAGGTTATTTGATTTCTTTGGCTACTCGTTCTTTTAAAGATGTTAGAGTTGGATTAGATTGTGCTAATGGTGCAGCATTCTCTATAGCTAAGGGAGTTTTTGATGCTCTAGGTGCTCAAACATATGTAATTAACGATAACCCTAATGGTCTAAATATTAACGAAAACAGTGGATCCACGCACATTGATGTATTGCAAAAATATGTACTAGATAATGAACTGGATGTAGGTTTTGCATATGACGGTGATGCAGATAGATGTTTAGCCGTTGATGATAAGGGTAAAATAATTGATGGTGACTTGATTATATATATATGTGGATTATATATGAAAGAACGTGGTGAACTTAATAATAACACTATTGTTACAACCATTATGTCAAACATAGGCTTATATAAAGCATTAAAAGAACATGATATTGACTACGAAAAAACACAAGTTGGTGATAAATACGTTTATGAAAATATGTTAAAAAACGGTCATTCTCTTGGAGGAGAACAATCAGGTCATATTATTTTTAGTAAGCATGGAAGTACTGGTGACGGTATCCTTACTTCCCTTAGATTGATGGAAGTTATGCTAGAAAAGAAAATGAAGCTTTCAGATTTAACAAAGGATATTGTTTTATATCCACAAATTCTTAAGAATGTAAAAGTTGAAGATAAAGGTGCTGTAATTGAGAATAAAGAAGTTCAGGCTATAGTTGATAAGATATCAAAAGAACTAGGCGAAGATGGAAGAGTTTTACTTAGGGCAAGTGGCACTGAACCGGTTATGCGTATAATGGTTGAGGCGGAAACTAACGACATATGTAACAAATATGTGCAAGATGTTTATAATGTTATGGAACAAGAGGGATATGTTGTAGAATAAGTTAAAAACTCCATAGAGAAAAGGGCTTTTTATCGATATTTCTATAAAAATTTAATATGGTATTTAGATAGTCGCTATGTTATAATATATTAACTATGTTTTTGATGATAATATATTTATTATATAAGGGAAAAAGATATATATACTAGAAAACAAAAAGAAGAATACGTATTTCGAATTAGTTTTTTCATATAGGAACAGTTAATTATCAGGGAATACGTTTATATTATAAGGAGGATTTACCAATGAGTGTAAAAGTAGATATTTTAGAGGGTAATTTAGCAAAACTTACAATTGAGTCTACCCCTGATGAATTAGAACAAGCATTAAATCAGGCTTATGAGAAAAACAAACATGACATCACTATGCAAGGTTTTAGAAAAGGCAAAGTGCCTCGTGTTTTAATTGAAAGAATGTACGGACCAGAAGTATTTTATGAAGATGCTGCTAATTCTATTATTCCAACAGCATATGAAGAAGCTATAAAGGAAAGCGAATTAGACATAGTATCCATGCCAAATATAGAAGTGGTTCAAATAGAAAAAGGAAAACCTTTTATTTTTACTGCTGAAATAGCAACAAAACCACCTGTAAAACTAGGTGAATATAAAGGTCTTGAAGTTGAAATGCCAAGTGTAAGTGTTTCAGATGAAGAAGTAGAGGCTGAGCTAGAAAAAGTTAGAGAGCAAAATGCAAGACTGCTTAATATTGATGATAGACCTGTTCAAGATGGTGATATAACTAATATTGACTTTGACGGCTATGTTGATGGAGAGCAATTTGAAGGTGGAAAAGCAGAAGGTTATTCATTAACAATTGGAAGCAATAGCTTTATAGAAGGTTTTGAAGAGCAAATAATAGGTAAAAATCTTGATGAAGAATTTGATGTTAATGTAACTTTTCCAGAAGAATATCATGCTGAAGAATTACAAGGAAAACCAGCAGTTTTCAAGGTTAAAATTAATGAAATACAAGAAAAAGAATTACCGAAATTAGATGATGATTTGGCTATGGACGTATCAGAATTTGATACTATTGAGGAATACCAAGAAGATATTAAGAGCCATCTATTAGAAGATAAGCAAAAAGAGTTAAAGAGAGAAAAAGAAGATAAAGTAGTACAAAAAGTTGTTGATAACTCAGAGATTGATATACCTGAATTAATGATAGATACACAGACAAGACAAATGGTAGATGAATTTGCTCAAAGAATTCAATCTCAGGGAATATCTGTAGAACAGTATTTTCAATTTACAGGAACTAATCCAAATCAACTTATGGAACAAATGAAACCACAAGCTATTGCTCGTATTCAAACCAGATTGGTTCTAGAAGAAATTGCAAAAGTTGAAGACATACAAGTTTCAGATGAAAGATTTGATGAAGAAATAGAGAAAATGGCTGATATGTACAAAATAGAAATAGACAAACTAAAAGAAATGATGGGCGAAGAAGAGCAAAAGCAAATGAAAGAAGATATGGCTGTTCAAGAAGCAATCAATTTAGTTACAGATGCAGCTATAGAAGTTGAAGTGGTAGAAGATCTTCAAGAAGTAGATGAAGAAACAAAAGAAGATGATGATAACAATGAAACCCAATCAGAAGAAGAATAAGTATTAGCTTATTGCTTTATATAACTTATTTAGAAGAACTAATTTAATGAAATTATTAAAATAGGAGGAATTTATTATGAGTTTAGTACCATACGTCGTTGAACAAACAAGTAGAGGAGAAAGATCCTACGATATATATTCAAGATTATTAAAAGATAGAATTATATTTTTAAATGAAGCAGTAACTGACACTTCAGCAAGTGTTATAATTGCTCAATTGCTATTTTTAGAATCTGAAGATCCTAACAAAGACATACACTTATACATTAATAGTCCTGGAGGATCAGTGTCCGCAGGCTTTGCTATATATGATACCATGAACTATATTAAATCTGACGTATCAACAATTTGTATAGGTATGGCTGCAAGTATGGGAGCGTTCCTGTTAGCAGGTGGAGCAAAGGGTAAAAGATATGCTTTACCTAATTCAGAAATTATGATTCATCAACCATCTGGTGGAGCTAAGGGACAAGCAACAGATATTAATATAGTTGCAGATAACATTAATAAGATTAAAAAGAAAATCAATACGATATTATCAGAAAACACAGGTCAATCATATGAGACTATTGAAAGAGACACAGATAGAGATAATTATATGTCAGCAGAAGAATCTTTAGAATATGGTATTATTGACAAGATTATTACTAATAGAGAATAAAATCATTCAAAGATAAAATATATATAATGTAAGGAAAGGGGTGATATGGATTGGCAAGTAGAATTGACGATTCAAAAACACTAAGGTGTTCATTTTGTAATAAAAATCAAGATCAAGTTAGAAAATTAATTGCTGGACCAGGAAATGTATTCATCTGTGATGAATGTATTGAAATCTGTTCGGAAATTATTGATGAAGAATTCCACGATGTATTAGATTCCGATATTAACTTACTAAAACCTATAGAGATTAACGAGATATTAGATCAATACGTTATAGGACAGGAAGAAGCTAAAAAAGTTTTATCTGTTGCAGTATATAATCATTATAAGAGAGTACTGGCTAACAAAGACCTAGATGTAGAGCTTCAAAAAAGCAACATATTAATGCTTGGACCTACAGGATCGGGTAAAACATACTTAGCTCAAACATTAGCAAAGATATTAAATGTACCATTTGCAATAGCTGATGCTACAGCGTTAACAGAAGCTGGTTATGTAGGCGAAGATGTTGAAAATATTCTTCTAAAGCTAATACAAGCAGCAGATTATGATGTTGAACGTGCTGAATATGGAATCATTTATATAGATGAAATTGATAAGATAACTAGAAAATCAGAGAATGCATCTATTACTAGAGATGTATCAGGAGAAGGTGTTCAACAGGCACTTCTAAAGATTTTAGAAGGTACCGTTGCATCTGTACCACCCCAAGGTGGACGTAAACACCCTCACCAAGAATTTATCCAATTAGATACAACCAATATTTTATTTATTACCGGTGGAGCATTTGACGGTTTAGATAAAATCATAGAAACTCGAATTGGCGAAAAATCTATTGGTTTTAATGCAACAATTGGTGACAATGAAAAACAAAATATTGGTGACTTGTTTAGAAAGGCTATGCCTGAAGACTTCGTTAAGTTCGGATTAATTCCTGAATTTATAGGTCGTGTACCAGTAACAGTGGCCCTAGACATGTTAGATGAAGAAGCTCTTGTAAATATATTAACCAAGCCTAAAAATGCACTTATAAAACAATACCAGAAATTGTTTGAACTAGATGGTATTGAGTTAGAGATAAAAGAAGGTGCCTCTAGAGCTGTTGCAAAACAAGCAATGGAAAGAAAGACTGGTGCAAGAGGTTTAAGATCAATAATGGAATCGGTTATGATGGAATCAATGTATAAGGCTCCATCTGATTCTCAGATATCTAAAGTTATTATAACTGAGGATGCTGTAAAGGGAAAAGATGATCCTATAGTTGAAAGAAGTGAAGAGAATATTCCAAGGAAACCATTAATTAAAAAAAGAACCCAAAAAAATAGTAATGAAATTGCTTAAATAATATAAATTAAAGTTAAGCTGTCATAATATTATAATGTACAACAGGGCTTCAATAATATGAGCTTAAGTATACATATGTAATATTAAGACAGCTTTTTTGAAATATATAGAATGTGTCTATGATATTAGAAGCATAGATTAGGAGGAAACATAATGGATAAAATTAAGGCTATACCAATTGTAACTATGGAGGAAATAGTTGTATTTCCCGGATCCTTAATCCATTTTGATGTTTTTGATAAAAACTCCCAAAAAGCTATTAAAGCAGCAATGAATGATGACCAATTAATTTTTTTATCATTGCCGCTAGAAGAGCAAGGGCCACAAAAGGATAATAATTATGTAGGGGTAGTATCTAAAGTTAAGTATTATATTAATCTAGCAAATGACAATATAAGAGTACTAGTTGAAGGATTAAGTAGGGCAAAATTAGTTAGAGTCATAGATAATAATCATAATAACTTTGACCTTGATAACTATGAAAGCAAAACTTTAGGAATCGATGATGTTGATTATGCAGAAATTGAAATAATAAATAATGAAGGTGAAGACCTATTATCTTTTCACGAAAAACAAGCTATGATCAGAAGCTTAAAAGAAATATTTACCCAGTACACCAAAGTAATAGGAAGTTTAGGACAAGAAACTGTCAAGAGGGTATTGGAAATTGAAAGCTTAACCGAATTGATAGACGAAATCACCACAAATATTCCCATAGCTCCTAGCCAAAAGCAAGACATACTCGAAACGATAAATATAACTTTTAGATACGAAAAATTATCAAAATACATACTAGATGAAATAGAAATTATTCAAATAAAGAGAAAATACCAAATTAAAGTAAAAGAAAAAGTAGATACAAATCAAAAGGAATATATACTTAGAGAACAGTTAAAACTAATTAATGAAGAACTTGGTGAAGGAAAAACCGATTATATAGAGGAATATTTAGACAAACTACAAGCAATAGAAGCCTCAGATGATGTAGAGAAAAGTATAAGAAGAAAAATTGAGAGGTTACAGAGACTAGATTATAGTAGCGCCGAAAGTGCTATTGAAAGAAAGTATTTAGAACTACTATTAGAACTTCCATGGGATAGGATGAGTCAAGATAATACAGACTTAAAACATGCTAATAAGATATTGGAAGAAGACCACTATGGCTTAGATAAAGTAAAAACAAGAATAATAGAATTTTTGTCTGTTAGGCTTCTTACAAAAGGAGGAGACTCACCAATAATTTGCCTCGTTGGACCTCCGGGAACAGGTAAAACTTCAATTGCTAAATCTATAGCAAGGGCATTAGATAAAGAATATGTTAAAGTAAGTTTAGGTGGAGTAAGAGATGAGTCTGAGATTAGAGGACATAGAAGAACATACATTGGGGCTTTACCCGGAAGAATAATAAATGGGTTAAATAATGCAGGAGTTAAAAATCCAGTATTTTTACTTGATGAAATAGACAAAGTGGGAAAAGACGCTAGAGGTGATGTGTCTTCTGCTTTACTAGAAGTTCTAGACAGCGAGCAAAATAATAGCTTTGTTGACCGATATGTAGAAATTCCAGTAGACTTATCAGAAGTCTTATTCATATGTACAGCAAACTCAATTAGAAATATCCAACAACCATTACTTGATCGTATGGAAGTTATAGAAGTTTCTAGTTATACTGAAAACGAAAAGTTCCATATAGGTAAGGACTACTTATATAAAAAGCAACTAGATATAAATGGGCTTACAAGAAAGCAATTAACAATTACAGATGCAGCAATAAGGCGTATGGTTAGAGCTTATACAAGAGAAGCTGGTGTTCGTGCCTTAGAGCGAGAATTTGGTAAACTAATGCGTAAAGCAGCAAAAGAAATAGTAGTTGATGGCAGTGATAAGGTAAGTATAAACATTAATAATCTAGAAAAATATCTTGGTAAAGAAAAGTACCAACTTGATACTGCTAACAAAAGAAATAAAGTAGGTATAGCAAGAGGACTTGCATGGTCAAATGTAGGTGGTACAACCCTTGAAATAGAGGCCAATGTAATGTCAGGAAAAGGTAAGTTTAACATAACAGGACAAATAGGAAATGTAATGAAAGAATCAGCAAGTGCAGGCTTAACATATATTCGCTCTATAGCTGACCAATATGATATAAAACCTGAGTATTTTTCTACACATGACCTACATATTCATATTCCTGAAGGAGCTGTTAAGAAAGATGGGCCATCTGCAGGGATAACTTTGACTACAGCAATGTTTTCTGCTATAACAGGCAGGAAAGTAAAGGCAGATTTAGCAATGACAGGTGAAGTCACCTTAAGAGGTAGAGTTCTAACAGTTGGTGGATTAAAAGAAAAATTATTAGCTGCAAAAGCAGTGAACATTAATAATATATTAGTACCAAAAGACAATAAAAAGGATATAGATGAGTTTGATTCAGAATTAAAAGAAGGAATCAATATTAAATATGTAAGTAATATGGATGAGGTTTTAGATGCTGCATTAGTAGTTGAAGATTAGGTAAGAGAGGGATTTTATGCATATAAAAATGTCCAATTTAGAAATAGTATGTGGAGTTACAAGTGAATTACCAATAAACAATAAATTAGAATTTGCATTTGCAGGCAGATCAAATGTTGGCAAGTCGTCACTAATCAATGTTCTAATGAATAGGAAATCATTAGCAAGAACATCATCTGCACCAGGGAAGACCCAAACAATTAATTATTATAATGTTAATGATGAGTTTTATTTAGTGGATCTTCCAGGGTACGGTTATGCTAAAGTTACAGAAAAGGTAAAGGCAAGTTGGGGAGGAATGATTGAAAACTATCTCCATAATTCTGCTATGCTAAATACCATATTCTTGTTAATAGATATTCGACATGATCCAACAGAAAATGATAAGATTATGTATGATTGGATTATTTATCATGGTTTTAGACCAGTAATAATAGCTACAAAGCTTGACAAAATAAAGAGAAGCGCATATAAAAAACATATAAAAGCAATTCGTCAAAAGTTGGGCATGACCCAAGCCGATATTATTATTCCTTTTTCTGCAAAAACAAAACAAGGAAGAGATGAAATCTTAAAGATTATTGAAACAGTTTTAGAAGAGTTCAAGAATATATAAAAAGAGTGGAATTGCGAGTCTAAATTCCAACTTGCAATTCTACTCTTTTCATATTATTAAGCTTTTTATAATAGATTAGTAAGTATATATGCGTAAATCTCTTGACTCTTTTCACTCCAATTACTGCATATGTTTTTGGCATCTTCTTCTGAAGGAACTGAGATATTTATATCTAATATAGCTTCATTTGCTTCCATAACCCGTAGCCTAACTATATAATTATCCTCATTAGATTCAAAATATTCAGAAGGTGTAGAAACTTCGTCACGTAATGAATATTTGTGTTCTACTAAATATTCTGAAAGCTCATCTTGAATATCAGGGCTAATCATATTATCGAAAAAAGATAAGGTGTTTTTCCCTGACTTAGAAATGCGATAGTATGTCTTGCTACCTATTTTCTCCGAATAAACAAAGTCTACATTTAGTAATTCTGATATAGTATATTGGATATTAAAATAGTTAGTATAACCCAGTTCTAAAACAATATCAGTAATTTGGCTGTTTGTTAAAGGAAAATCAACTTTGTCAAGCAAAAAAAGTATTATTAATTTATATAATGTAAAAGCATCTGATTCCATATCATAATCCTTTCATTTGATATTTTCTTAAAAATATGTTATTTATAATATAACACATTAAATATTTAAATTGAAATAAATGAAACAAACTTAATACTTTTATTTATATATTTTTGATGTATATATAGTATTATTAAATCCGCCGTACATAATATGGAAAAAAATCAATTGTTATCCAATGATTGGTTTCATATTATATTATCATAAAGAATAAAGCATATTCAATCTAAATTTCTATATACCTGGTCTACTAAGATATTTAATGAATTTGGTATATCGTCTTATATCATCTCGTTAGTTTTCTTTATTAATCCAAGCATATACAACAATAAAAAGGAGTAAATAAATGGAAGATAATTACAATGCCCTGACATTGAAAGAACTTAGAGCAATAGCAAAAGAAAAAGGTATTAAAAGAATTACTACCTATAAAAAAAGCGAGTTAATTGATGTTTTAGAATCTGAAGATGGTAATTCAGAAGAAAAAGACAGCGCTAAAGAAAAAAAACAGAAATCGAATCATAATAACTTAAAAAAACTAGATAGTGGGGAAGTTAAGGAAGGAATACTTGAAGTAATGCCTGATGGTTTTGGCTTTATTAGATGTGACAACTATCTTCCAGGAGAAAACGATGTATATGTTTCACCGGCTCAAATAAGAAAATTTGAATTAAAAACAGGTGATATAGTTACTGGAAATACTAGAATAAAGAAACAAAACGAAAAGTTCTCTGCCCTTTTATATATCAAAAGTGTAAATGGTATGAGGCCATCAGAAGCTAAAAGGAGAGGTAGATTTGAAGACTTAACTCCAGTGTTTCCTAATGAGCGAATTCATTTAGAAACAAGTCGATCAGAGCATTCCATGCGAATGGTTGAACTAATCTCACCTATAGGAAAAGGACAAAGGGGAATGATAGTTTCCCAACCTAAAGCAGGAAAAACAACTCTTATTAAGCAAATAGCTAAAGCGATTACTATAAATCATCCAGAAATTCATATTATAATTTTATTAATTGATGAAAGACCTGAAGAGGTTACAGACATAAAAGAATCTCTAGAGGGTGATCAGGTAGAAGTTATTTATTCTACTTTTGATGAAGAACCTGAAAATCATAAGCGTGTTTCAGAGATGGTTCTAGAAAGATCAAAAAGATTAGTAGAACATAAGAAAGACGTTATCGTT
>CAZXSM010000047.1:11814-17465 GCA_964643255.1 uncultured Lachnospiraceae bacterium | reverse complement strand
AAAAGAATAATCCAACAAATAAGGAGGTAATATGGGAAAGTATAGGGATGTCAAATTGAATAATGAAACTTATAAGAAGATTCCATCAATACTAGGTAAAAATAAAAGTATTGAAGATTGGGAAAGTTCACGTAGATTAGAATTATTAGAACGTTTCGAGCATGAAGTTTATGGCACAATGCCAAAGACGGGCTATAGCATAGATTTTTCCATAGAAAACAGACAAGAAGTTTTAGAGGGTTTGGCTGAAAAAAGAAAAATATGTGGCTGTATTAGTGTTAATGACAATCAGTATAAGTTTGAATTTGTATTACTGATACCAAAACACAAGCAAGGAAAAGTACCGGTAAATATAATGATTTATAATGATGAAAACGGTGCTCCTCCTAAATGGGCTGAAGACATCTATATAAATCAGGAACTTACTAATCCATTCTGGCCAGCCAAGCTTTTAATAGAATGTGGTATGGCATCAGCTATATTTCGCACATCAGAATTTGAATCGGACAATAAGGACACATTTCCAGGGGGTTTAGTAAAGTTTTTTAATGAAAACCTGAATGAAGAATATAGTGGTGGGTGCATATCTGCTTGGGCATTTGGTGTAAGTAGGATTATAGATTATTTAGTGAAATGTGAAGAAATTGATGAGAGATATATATCAATTACTGGACATTCAAGATGTGGAAAAACTGCTTTGTGGGCCGGGGCAATGGATAAAAGGATTCAATGTGTCTTTGTCAACAATTCAGGTTGTACAGGGGCAGCTATGAGTAAGTTGACAAAGGGAGAAAATATAAGTCAAATTACTGAAGTATTTCCCCACTGGTTTGCAGACAACTACAGGAAATATGCAAATAAAGAGGAGACGATGGATTTTGATCAGCACATGCTCTTAGGACTCATAGCCCCAAGATTAATATATGTAGCTAGTGGAAGCGAGGATTATTGGAGTGGCCCTGATGCTGAATTTGCCGGAGCATATTTGGCTAGTGAAGTTTATAATGCATATGACCTACCTGGATTAGTTTTAAAGACCAATGAAAAGCCGGAAATAAGACAACCCCTCCATGATGGTAGAATAGGTTATCATATTCGACCTGGTGGTCATGACTTAAGTTTGTTTGATTGGATGATGTTTTTGAGTTATTTAAAAAGCAAAATGTAATGTATAAAATGGGTTTATATTTTAAGCTAAATATCAATTTTCACTGTAAGACTATCTAGGATTTGTTTTACTGTTGATTTTATCTATACCTATTGATAATATATAAGTATTAATACAATTAAATAAAAACAAGGAGACGATAAGATGAATACATATGAACTAGCAATTTCATTAGAATATGATTTGGAAAAGTACTATATTGAACAAGCAGACAAACATAGTAATAACCACCTTAAAAAAGTGTTTTTAATGTTAGCTGAAGCAGAAAGACAACACGCAAAGCTTCTAGAAGACAACAAAGAAAAACTAACTGCACCTATTGAAGATCAAGATATTATAGAAGATGCAAAGAAAATATTTAAGGAATTAAAAGATATTGAAATTGATCCAGAACACCATTTATCACAGTTAGACTCCTACAGAAAAGCACTTGAGTATGAAGAGAAAAGCATGGCTATGTACAAAGAACTTCAGGAAAAGGACCCAGATAGAAAAGAAATATATGAGTTCTTAGAAAAAGAAGAAGATAAACACTGTATATTGCTTGAAGAGATAATTAAACTTACTTCAAGACCTGAAGAATGGGTAGAGTCAGCTGAATTTGGTATAAGAGAAGATTATTAAAATAATATAAATTTATCTTGAATTTAAGATGGTAGGCTATGATTCTTGGTCTACAGATTATATAAAAAACGAACTAGCGGCAAAGAAATTTGCGTATCGCTAGTTCGTTTTTTATTGATTTATAAAGTAAATCATCTTATAGGGGAAAACTATTACCACAAAATATGGTATTAGATGTTTTATTTTCCTGAACGTATATCTAAAGGACTTTTTAGCTCTAATGAAACATCTTCGAACTTTCTTATACCACCTTTACCAGTTGGTGATTGGGCCAAGAATCCTACTTTTATCTTTTCGCTCATAGGTAAGTATGCCAATCTTGCCATTATAAATTCATTTCCATCTAAGGAGTAGTGTACTGCGAATACATTATCTTTACGGCTTATCTGAAGCCAGATTGAATCTTCTTCAACATTAACTCCATTTGCGTCATCTGATCTTTCATTGGTCATAACAGTTACTACGGCAATTGTATCAAAGTCTGTATATTCAAAGCATGCCTTTGCCCATAACTTGTCATTATCTAATGCTAGGAGGGCACAAGCATCATATATAGAAACAAAGTCAAGACTAACCTTTGCCTTTAAGATAAAGTCTCCTTCTACCTCTTTGTAGAAAAATGGTGCGTTTGCTACAACCTCTCCGTCAGCTGGATTTACAAAATAATCAGTTTCGGCTGGAGCAAGTATATCTATACCTGTTTCCGTCTCTTCAAATTTACTTTCAATTGTCCATTGGAAATCTTTAAAATCCATAAAATAACCTCCTCTTAATGTTAAGTATTAATTAGTTATGTTGTGTGAATATTTATTGTTATAGATTTATTGAATATATATTGATTCAATATATATTATATATTTTATTCCTAAACAACTCAAGTGTTATTTATATTTAACAATTAAAAAAGTAACTCTTTGTATAAATTAGTGAATATATATAATTAAATTTAACGAACAGCATAGTAATTAACATAAATTGTAATATTATATATAAAAAGACAAAATCCATATATATTATATTAATAAGAGAATAAATTTGTGTAAATTATTAGACATATTGGTTGAAATAGTATGTGGTTAATAAGAATTATCTATGATATAATTGTGGGAGCTATTCAAATATATAACAAGTCACAAAAATGTATATCAATAATAAAATTTGCGGGTAAAAAAGGTATGAAGATATGAGCGAAATGCTCATTTTCATACCTTTTTAGAGAAAGGTGTGGGGTTGAATGAAAGAAAGACTAAAGAAAAATCCACTTGTGAAAACATTAATTGAGTTAGAAGGCAATCCTCGGGCTTGTGTATACACTGAACCTATGTGGGGACTCTCAATGAATCTATGTCTTCCATATGCATCAGTATTTATGTTAGCCTTGGGACTGACTGATACAGAAGTAGGTATAGTAACATCTATATATTTGTTTTCTCAAATGATATTTGCATTTTTATCAGGGGCAATTAATGATAAAATGGGAAGAAGAAAAAGCACTGCCGTATTTGATTTCATAGGATGGTGTATTCCATCTCTTATATGGGCATCTAGCCAAGGATTTTGGTTTTTTGTTGTGGCTGCCTTACTCAATGGTAGTATGAGAGTTACAACTGTAGCTTGGGGTTGTTTACTAATTGAAGATGCTCCGAAGGACAAAACAACAAAAATACATTCCTTAATAACTATAGCAGCTAATATGTCAGCCTTATTTGCACCTATATCTTCAATTTTGGTATCGAAATTAACTTTAGTACCAGCAATTAGAATCTTATATATTAATGCTTTTGTTGTTATGGCTGCAAAAATCATAATATTATATAGGATATCTACAGAAACTAAGATCGGTAAGATTAAGATGGAGGAAACTAAAGATAAATCACTTAAGGACATTCTATCAGGATACAAGGGTGTAGTTAAGAAAATGACTAGTTCAAGAGGTATAAAGTTTGCTCTGGTGATAAGCATATTTGTAGAGATAGTTTTTATGGTAGGAACTACCTTTTGGCAAATAATTGCATCTAGAAGAATAGGAGTTCCAAACGAACTACTTCCAATATTTCCGATGCTTAAAAGTGTTTTAGCTATTATTATGTTTTTCACTATAATTTCAAATATGAAGCAATCTAATTTAAAGGTGCCGTTATATGGAGCTTTTTTAAGTTATATTATAAGTTGTATTATTCTTGTATCGATTCCACAAGCTAATGCAGTTGGATATATAATGCTGTTTGTATCTATTATTTTTGAAACATTAGGACATTCTGTTTTAATGACACTTAGAGAATCTTTGGTGGCAATTAATGCTGATCCTGTAGATAGGTCAACTATTATGGGCTTATTACAGACAGTAGTAATGTTTATAAGTATACCATTTGGATATATAGCTGGACGGTTAAGTGATATATCAAGAACATTACCTTTTATCTTATCTATTGTGATTTTATTGTTAGGTATGGGCGCAACAGCGGCTTACTATCATAATGAGGGAAGAAAAGCTAAAGTTTAAAAAGAAAGTTAAATTCTTGCAGCTATTTTGGATAAATTATAAACAAAAATAAACAATAAGAGAAAAGAAGAAAAAGAAAGGGAAACATACAATGACTAGAAGTAGATTTACATATAAACATACAAGGTATGCTTCTTATATAGGATATATAACTCAAGCAATAGTAAATAATCTTGCTCCTTTGTTATTTATAGTATTTAGAGAGTATTTTAATTTAAACTATGAACAACTAGGAAGAATCGTATTTCTAAATTTTGGTGTACAGTTAGTAACTGATATTATTGTGGCAAAATATGCTGACAGAATAGGTTATAGGGTAACAATAGTATTTGGACATATATGTGCTACACTTGGTCTTATGTTTTTAGGAATACTGCCTAATATTGCAAACAATTCATATATTGGCATATCTATTGCAGTTATTTTATATGCCATTGGCGGTGGAACCATAGAGGTTCTTGTTAGCCCAATAGTAGAAGCCCTTCCAGGTGAGAAAAAGGCATCCTCAATGAGTCTCCTACATTCTTTTTACTGTTGGGGTCAAGTAGGGGTTGTTTTGCTTACAACGATTTTGTTGTGGTTCTTAGGAAATAAATACTGGTTTGTTATTCCTATTATTTGGTCACTTATTCCTTTGGTTAATTCAGTATTGTTCTCCAAAGTTCCTATAGTTCCTTTAGTAAAGGATGAAAATAAAGCTATGTCATTTAAAGAATTGATGACCAATAAATATTTTAGGGTTGCATTAATATTAATGGCATGTGCAGGGGCATCTGAACTTACTATGTCACAGTGGTCGTCGATATTTGTCCAGGAAGGTTTACAGATAAGCAAGGTTGTGGGAGATATATTAGGACCTTGTCTGTTTGCTGCTTTTATGGGACTTACTAGAGTTTTTTATGGATTTAAAGGTCACGTTATTGACTTAAGAAAAACTTTAATAGCTAGTTCAGCCCTTTGTATTGTTTGCTATAGTATTGCTGTGTTTGCTAGAAACCCTATATTTTCACTATTTGCTTGTGCATTTACAGGTGTATCAGTTGGACTTATGTGGCCAGGCACGATTAGTTTAACTTCTGCTAGATTACCCTATGGAGGAACAATAATGTTTGGTGCCTTAGCTGTAATGGGTGACTTAGGAGCATCTGTTGGCCCTTGGGTTGCAGGATTTGTTGCAGACAAGATACAAGTGGTTAGCAGGCCTTTAGAGATTTTATTAGGAGAAAATGTACCACTAGCACAGGCAAGATTAAAGACAGGTATATTATCAGCTATAGTATTTCCAATCTTAATGTTTTTGGTTTTAATACTTTTTAACAATCATAACAAAGAGAAATCTACTAAGACTTAGGTTTT
>CAZXSM010000047.1:0-11714 GCA_964643255.1 uncultured Lachnospiraceae bacterium | reverse complement strand
ATATACTAGAATTAATAGAGTTAAAGGAAGATATCTTGTTTCCTAGACTTAAAGAGCTTAAGTTATAGGCCTATTAAGTTTTTAACTTTTCCTCCCATTAATATTTGTAGAGCGAAAATTTGTTTCTCGATATTCAAGAGGTGTCATTCCGGTATGTGTTTTAAATACTTTATTAAAATAACTCTGATTTGAGAATGCTAATGTGGCAGCAATTTGTGCTGAAGAATAATCAGAATAAATAAGCATATTTTTGGCAGTTTCTATCTTGCAGTACTGAATGTATTGACTGATAGAGCTGCCAACTTCTTTTATAAATAATCGTGACAGATATGACTGACTAAGACCTGTTAGTTCTACCAATTGATCAACAGTAATACGAGTATGGAGGTGATCATATATATAGTCGATGCACCTTGCAATATGAAGAGAACAAACCTTATTCTTTCGTAGATTTTTCATATGTTTGGCATAGTCTTCACACATAATGGAGTGAAGGGAAGATATGTCTTCAATAGTTCTACACTTATCAGCCTTAAGAATATAAAGATCACTAAGACCATAGGCCTCAGATAAATCCATTCCACCTTCAATACAATATCTAGCAACCATAGCTGCTGTGACCGTAAAATGGTATTTTAAATTCTGTAAAGGATTTTCAGAAAGCATACCAAGCCCCTCTTTCTTGTGTAGGGGTTCTTTACAAAGTTCACGAGTCTTTTCAACATCCCCTAATTTAATTGCAGAATAAAACTCTAGTTCTGGATTATATGGTGCTCTTAAGACTTCATTTTCTCTATGTATATATTCTCTATATAAAATCTCCTTTTTAAAGCTCATCATGACCTCCAATAATTATATGTTAACAATATAATATCATAAAAGTATAAAAAACAACATGAAAGTGATATAATTTTTAAATAGTTTTTCATAAAATTAAATTGTAGTAACAATAGATACGGTCTTAAATCAAGGGTTTACAATTTATTTTAAAGAAAAGGTGATAGGCCGTACATATATGAGGGGGTTTATTATATATGAAAAAGAAGTTGAAAGTATTTATCTTACTTACATGTACACTTGCTTTAATGACAGCATGTGGAAGTAATGAACAAGACATGGAAACTGGTGATATGGTAACCGTAGTAGATGAATCTGTAGAGAAGACTGAAGACGAATCAGAAACTGAGAACATAACAAAGACTGAAACTCCTGAAATTGAGGGTTATAACCTCTTATGGAGTGATGAATTTGACGAAGATGAGCTTGATGTGAACAAATGGAATCGTGAGCCTCGTGAGCCGGGATGGACCAATGAAGAATTACAAGAATATACAACAATCACAGATAATATTTTTGTAAGGGATGGCAAACTTGTTCTTAAAGCAATAAAGACCAAGGATGAAAATGGAAATGATTATTACACATCTGGTAAAGTCACTGGGCAAAACAAAACTGATTTTATGTACGGAAAAGTTGTTGTTTCAGCTAAGACTCCAGAAGGACAGGGATTATGGCCTGCTATATGGATGATGCCAACAGATGAGGATTATTATGGCCAATGGCCAAAATGTGGAGAAATCGATATTATGGAGGTCTTGGGAAACCAAACTCATATTGCTTATGGTACTGTTCATTATGGAGAACCTCATGCAGAACAACAGGGTATATATACTTTGGATAATGGATCATTTTCAGAAGACTTCCATGAATATAGTGTGGAATGGGAACCAGGAGAAATGCGTTTTTATATTGATGGAAACCACTACCATACTGTAAATGACTGGTTTACAAGAGTTGAAGGTGAAGAGGAAAAACCTTATCCAGCACCCTTTGATCAGACGTTCTTTGTTCAAATGAACCTAGCAGTTGGGGGAACATGGCCAGGGGATCCAGATGAGACAACAGACTTTGATAATGCAGAGTTTATGATTGATTATGTTAGGGTATATCAAAAACCATCATATGATACAAATGTTGAAAAGCCTGAAACAAATTTTAGACAATTAACTGAAGATGGAAATCTAATCCATAACGGGGACTTTAGTCAAGTGGAACCTTTAGATGATGATGAAAACTGGTCTTTCCTTTTATTTGAAGGTGGCGAGGGATCAGCAAGAATTGAAGATGGCGAAATAATTATCACAAGTGAACAAATGGGAACAGCAGAATATTCAGTACAACTTGTGCAAGCTGATTTACCAATGATGGAAGGCACAAACTATAGACTAACTTTTGATGCATGGGCTGCTGAAGAAAGGGAAATGATTACTTGTGTTTCTGCACCAACAGGTGGCTGGATTCGTTATCTAGAAGATACTAGCCTAGAATTAACTAATGATTGGCAAACATATACTTATGACTTTGAAGTAACACAAAGAGATGATAACAATGGTCGATTAGAATTTAATATGGGAGCCCAAGATTCTACGGCAGAAATACGTATAAAAAATATCCGCATTGAAATTATTGACTAGCACAAATGGACTTTATTAGAGTAAGATTTAATAATATCTTGATTTTATTAGGAGGACAAAGATGAAATTAGACAGAGGCATTAACTTGGGGGGATTCTTATCCCAGTGTGACCATACAAAAGAACATTATGAAACATTTATAAGTAAAGAAGACATCAAAAGGATTGCAGAATGGGGCTTTGACCATGTTCGTCTACCTATTGATCATGAGGTATTTGAACACAAGGATGGCACACCTAATGAAAGAGATATTATTCATGTGACCGATACTATTAATTGGTGTAAGGAGACAGGGCTAAATATTATTCTTGATTTGCATAAGGCTTATGGCTATGATTTTAATGATGCTGGTGATGCATCAGCTAATCAACTTTTTACAAATAAAGAACTGCAAGACCGATTTGTAAACCTTTGGTACAATATAGCAAAGCGTTATGGTTCTTATGACCATGTAGCCTTTGAGTTATTAAATGAAGTTGTAGAAAAGGAAAATGCATCAGCCTGGAACGACTTAATTGAAAGAACAGTAGGAAAAATCAGAGAAATAACATCTGATACTACCATTATATACGGAGGTATTCAGTGGAATAGCGTAAAAACCTTGAAGCTGCTTGATCCTCCTCGAGATGAGAATATTCTATTTACCTTTCACTTCTATGAACCTTTGCTCTTTACACACCAAAAGGCTTACTGGGTAAAAGACATGGATCCAGAAGAAACCATTCACTATCCTGAATCTATGGACTATTATAAAGAAAAGTCCAAGGTTCTTGGATACCAAGGAGAGGTAGTAAGAGGAGCAAAATCTCAAGAAATGGGTAAGGTTTTTATCGAAGAGATGGTAAAAGAGGCAATCGATGCTGCAGATAAGGCAGGTGTTGGCCTCTACTGTGGAGAATTTGGAGTTATTGATAGAGCACCTGTAGAAGATACACTTCGCTGGTTCAAGGATGTAGATGATGTATTTAAGCAAAATGATATTGGATTTGCTGTTTGGTCATATATAGAAATGGATTTTGGATTTATCGATGAGCATTATGATGAAATCCGTGATAGTTTGCTATCAATTTGGATGCAATAAACATTTTTAATAGTGCTTGTCACAATAATAATGACCCAATTGTTAAAAGGGGGATTTTAACAATTGGGTCATTGTTTTATATAATTTCTAGGCATAAGTTATCTATATCTTCACCCTTGATAGATTCCTTTTCCAGTAACATTTTAGAAATCTCATCTAGCAGGTTAAGATTATCTTTTACTATATCTAGAATTCCTTTATTATCATTGAAACCTGACATTTCAGTTAAGAGAGCATTAAGAGTTTGGTATTCAGGGACAAAGTATAATGTTTATAAACATTTATGAGAAGAAATATACAAAGAATATCTATCAAAAGAATTTGACGAATATATATTACCTTCTTGTTGCAAAAGGGATATCATGGTAAAATGTGCTTATAAGCTAGCATTTAAAAAACTTGCGAAGAGATGCAGCAATGAAAATATGAAAATATGAAAAAGAGTTAATACATGAATAATGAGTTTTCAAGCAATGGAAAAGTTCTTAAAACATCAATTTCACATAACATAGATAAAGGTAAAAGTCGAAAAACTAGATAAAGGAGAGGATAAGATTATGAAAGAAAAAGAATTAAAAAAAATAGCCATAGAAAACCTTCAAAACAGGGGGGTGGAGTTGGAAGATATAGGAAAAATAGTTTTGGAGTTACAAAAAGAGTATCTTCCTGATTTATTACTAGAAGAGTGTATTGAAAATGTAGAACGAGTATTAAGGAAGAGAGAGGTAGCCCATGCAGTTTTAACTGGTATAGCTCTAGATGAATTGGCAGAACAAAAGTTACTTCCTGAGCCACTACAAACAATAGTAGAAACAGATGATGGCTTATACGGCATAGATGAGGTAATACCACTTTCAATAGTAAATGTATACGGAACTATTGGCTTGACTAACTTTGGATACTTAGATAAGAAGAAAATTGGAATAATAAAAGACTTAGATGATGAAAAGAGAGTTGGAGTAAACACATTTTTAGACGATATAGTAGCAGGGATTGCTAGTGCGGCAGCAGCTAGAATAGCTCATTCTCAAGGATAAAGTTAGTCCTAGTAATAGTCCTTGTAATATAGAGGCCTAGTTAAACTCGAGAATACTTAGTTTGTGACCTAATCACAGTCTTGCTAAAAACATTTGACATACTATGATCTTGTAAGTACAATGGAAACAAATGAGAATGATTATCAATTAAAACCAATAATCATACAAACAATCAAACAAATTATAATAGGAGGTAAGGATTATGTCATTAATAGGAACAGAAGTTAAGCCTTTCAGGGCAGATGGATATCGAAATGGAGAATTTATTGAAGTTACCCAAGAGGATTTAAAAGGTAAATGGAGCATTGTATTTTTTTATCCTGCTGATTTTTCAGCTGTATGTCCTAGTGAACTAATAGATATGCAAGAAAATTATGAAACTCTTAAGAGCATAGGAGTAGAAGTGTATTCAGTTTCTACTGATACACATTTAACTCATAAAGCTTGGCATGATACTGATGAAGATATTGGTAAGATTAAATATACTATGATTGGTGATCCGGCCCACGTATTAAGTCGAAACTTTGATGTTTTAATAGAAGAAGCTGGGCAAGCAGACCGTGGTACATTTATAATAGATCCAGATGGAATTATTCAATCTATGGAAATTAATGCAGGCAAAATCTCAAGGGATTCAGATGTTGCAGTTAACAAGGTTAAAGCAGCGCAATTTGTTAGAGAAAATCCAAATGAAGCTTGTCCTGCAAAATGGAAAGAAGGCGAAGAGACAATCAAGCTTGGTTTAGACTTAGATCTCGAAGGTAAAATTTAAGGGGCGATAAATATGCTAGATAAAGAGGTTAAACTCAAGTTAAATGAATATTTAAAACTATTAGAAGAAAATATACTGATTAAGTTAAGTTCAGGCTCCGATAAGGCATCTAAGGATATGCGGGCTCTTCTAGAAGAGATAGAGTCTATGTCAGACAAGGTTAAAGTAGTAGAGGAGAAACTTGAGCGAATCCCTAGTTTTTCTATAAACCGTATAAATGGTGATATGGGAATTACTTTTGCTGGAACCCCCTTAGGTCAAGAATTTAACTCTTTGGTATTGGCATTTCTACAAGTAAGTGGAAGGCCTCCTAAGATAGAGGATAAGACTGCAAAGCAGATTATTGGAATCAAGGATGAGCTAAACTTTGAAACTTATGTTAGCTTGACTTGTAATATTTGCCCAGGAGTTGTCCAGGCCCTCAATATCATGAGTGTGCTTAATCCTAATATTAGTCACACCATGATTGATGGAGCCCTTTATAAAGAAGAAATAGAAAGTAAGGATATATTAGCAGTACCAACCGTATATTTAAATGGTGAATTTTTTGCTAGTGGCCGTATGTCAATTGAAGATATTCTCGCAAAGTTAGGTCTTGTACCAGATATATCTGGGCATGAAGAAAAAGATCCTTTTGATGTTCTTGTTATTGGCGGTGGGCCAGCAGGAGCTAGTGCGGCAATATATGCTGCAAGGAAAGGAGTACGGACTGGTATGGTGGCAGATGAATTTGGCGGCCAAGTAAATGAAACTCTTAGGATAGAGAATCTTGTAGGGGTAAAAGAAATAGATGCCACTAAATTAGTTGCAGATTTGGAAAGTCATGTTAGGGAATATGATATTGATATTATCCTATCTCAGAAGGTTAAAAATATAAGTAAATCCGAGAAAACTAAGAGCAAAAATGCAAATGATTTGATACATGTTGAGTTAGAGAATGGTTCCATTTTAAAGAGTAAAACAATAATAATAGCTACAGGTGCTCGCTGGCGAGACATAGGAGTACCAGGAGAAGCTGAGTACAAGAACCGGGGCCTTGTGTATTGCCCTCATTGCGACGGACCATTATTCAAAGGAAAGAATGTGGCAGTTATCGGAGGCGGAAACTCTGGTATCGAAGCTGCTATAGACTTAGCAGGATTAGCTAACCATGTTACAGTTATGGAATTTCTGCCTGACCTAAAAGCAGATGATATACTCCAAGAAAAGTTATATAGCTTACCAAACGTAGATGTACTAAAAAACGTGGAAACCAAAGAAATTACTGGAGATAAAAGAGTAAAGGGTATTAACTATATAGAAAGAGAAAGTGGTACAAGTAAGCATATAAAAGTGGATGGCGTATTTATCCAAATAGGCTTAGTAGCAAACACCGAATGGCTTGAAAATGTAGTTGAACTTAACACAAGAGGTGAAATTCTTGTAGACAAACGCGGTGCCACCAACATTCCTGGTATATTTGCAGCAGGAGATTGTACAGACGCTCCTTATAAACAGATTGTAACCTCTATAGGTGCAGGCGCTAATACTGCGCTAGGGGCATTTGATTATTTAATAAGAAATTAGAAGTCAAAGTTAGTGTTATAGTCAGTTAAGGAACTACTAACAATATTACAAAATTATTATAAGTAAACACAAAAACTAGTGATGAATTGACCTGAACCCCTTAAAGTTTCAACAGGCTCTTTATTATTCAACCTGTAAACTTTAAGGGGTTTAGGTTATAATATAGGTGAACAAAAGAAAGCTTATGAAGCAAAACAGGACGTAAGCAAAGAGTTAGGAACACAAAATGAAAATTGATTGGAGGAAATTATGACACTAGGAGAATTAGCCAAAATAGCTGGTGTTTCAATTTCAACAGTATCTAAAGTACTTAATGGTAAGGATGAATCAATATCAGAAAAAACAAGGAAGAAAGTACTTGAGATAGCTAAAGAATATAAATATGTGCCTTATTCAAATATAAGATATAGTAATCATTCAAAAAAATTTGTAATTGGAATATTGCTTTTTGATTCTGATTTATATCCTGGTTTTGTAGAAGGAATAATTAAAGAAGCTAATAAACATGGATATACTATCATTTATAACATGATAGATTATGAGTTTAATAAAGCAAAAAGCATAATCAAATCATATTCCCAAATTGGGGTGGATGCAATATTATGGAGCAATATAAATGATAAGTACGATAAAGTAGAAGAAATTATAAAAGAATTTGAAATTTTAAGCATCCCCTTTGATTGCTATGGAGAAAATGGAATATTTAATTATAACAAGCTTAGTTATACCTTGACGGAAGAGCTAATAAAACTTGGTCATAAAAATATACTATGCTTTCCAAAAGGAGAAAACAGCTTATCTGAAGAATTTATTAGTGGCTTCAAGAGATGCGTATTTGACAATAATCTTGAGCAAGAAAATGTAAAAATAATAAGGGATGCGTCTACAGTTCCTCTTAATATGTTATCTGATAATTATACAGGTATAATATGTGAAAGTAATAATAATGTAGTAGAGGTTATTGATGAGCTAGGCCAAACACCTTTTAAAGTTCCTCAAGATTTATCTGTAATATCGATTTCATATAATAAACCTGTTTCAGCATATAAAAACATATCTTCTGGACTTATAAAAATGAAAGAATATGGTAAAAAGGTATGCTTACAAGCTATTTCTAGTATAGAAAAAGTTACTGCAAAAGACTCTTCTGGTGAAAGTTTCTTTGAATTAAATAATCAAGTTTCATTAAGTGTTCCTCAAAGCTTAATAGATAAAAATATTCTTGTGGTTGGTAGTATAAACGAAGATATATACTTTAATATTGATGAAATACCACAAGCTGGGAAAACTATTGTAGCAAATAATATGAATGAATTTCCAGGAGGCAAAGGTCTAAACCAAGCGATAGCAACCTCTAGATTAGGACAAAGAGTAAGTCTTATCGGTAAGTTAGGTAGAGATGCAAGTGGTTTATATCTCTACAATGAATTATGCAATAGTAACGTAGATTTAACAGGTATAACATTTACTGACAAAGTAAACACAGGTAAAGCTTATATATATGTACCAGAAGATGGTGAAAGTAGTATAGTTCTTTTTAGCGGGGCAAATAAAATGTTAAAGCCTGAAGATATTTATAATAACCATTTGCTATTTGAACAATCTACCTATTGTCTTATTCAGTCTGAAACACCCATTGATACTCTAGAAGCGGTAATTGATTTAGCAAGTAAAAACAAGTTAACTATTATTTTTAAGCCTTCTAGTATAGATCATCTTGATGATTTGTTTTACGAAAATATAGATTATTTTATACCCAATAGGAAAGAAGCTTACATACTTTATGGAAAAGATGATAGCATTGAAAATGCTGCAAATTATTTTTTTAATAAAGGAGTTAAAAATGTAATTATTACTCTTGGTGATAAGGGATGTTATCTAAAAAACAAAGATAAGGAAAAGTTTTTTGAAGCTGCTCATTTAAATGCTGTAGATACTACAGGAGGAGCAGATGCTTTCATTTCAGCCTTGGCAGCAAAACTTGTAGAAGGAATGGACTTAGATAGTGCTATAGAAGTAGCTACAATGGCAGCTGGAATCTGTGTTACACGCCAA
Source organism: uncultured Lachnospiraceae bacterium (assembly GCA_964643255.1). Taxonomy (GTDB): domain Bacteria; phylum Bacillota; class Clostridia; order Lachnospirales; family Lachnospiraceae; genus JAAYRG01. The sequence goes on along the minus strand of CAZXSM010000047.1, from coordinate 2,729 downwards.
GGTACAGTACCTTCCTTTGTAGATATACACACTTTAAATATGGCAATGAATAAAAAAACTAAAATTATTAATGATAAATAAAAAAATAGAAAAAGAATATTTAAATAACAAAAGCTCGAGAATCTATAATAGATTTTCGAGCTTTTGTTATTTAAAAACATATAAGATAAATTATAGATTAAATCTACATTACAGCTTTTGTTTTTTGAAAACCATCAAATTACCCCCTGAGAAACTCAATAAATGTAGTAAGATTATATAAGAAAATAGTTTCAGAAAATATTTTACTAGGTTTTAGGAAGGAGAAGATATGATAAAAAATTACTCGCGTATTCTTAGTAGGTTGGAAAAACCACAAGGAAAAGTTGATGTCGTTATTGACACAGATACCTATAATGAAATTGACGACCAATTTGCAATAGTATATGCGCTAAAATCATCAGAAAAGTTAAATGTTAAAGCATTATTAGCAGCACCTTTTTTGAATGAAAAATCAACTAGTGCAGAAGATGGTATGAATCAAAGTTACGACGAAATAATCAAACTCTTATCTATTATGGAGAAAGAGGGCATGAAGGAGAAGACTTTCAGAGGGGCAACGAGCTTTTTAGAAGACGAAAGCACTCCAGTAGAGTCTGAAGCTGTAACTCATTTGATTGAATTAGCTAAAAATTATGATTCCGAAAATCCCTTATATGTTGTTGCGATAGGAGCTATAACAAACATAGCATCAGCAATACTTATTGAACCATCCATAATTGATAAAATTGTATTAATTTGGCTGGGTGGACATGGATTCCATTGGCATGATAACGAGGAATTTAATTTAAAGCAGGATATTTCTGCATCACGAATTGTATTTGATTCAGGAGTGCCTCTGGTACAACTACCATGCATGGGAGTAGTATCCGAATTTCGTGTTACAAAACCAGAATTAGAATATTGGTTTAGAGGGAAAAATGCAATATCAGACTATTTAATTGACGCAACTATAAAGGAAGCAGAAGAACAATCAGATGTTGATACTTGGAGTAGGGTGATATGGGATGTAGTAGCAGTTGCTTGGTTACTTGATGGTGACTTGATGAATGACGTTGTAGTGCCAAGTCCTATACCGGAATACGATCACCAATATGCTTATGATTTAAGAAGACACCCTATCAAATATGTATATGGAATAAATAGAGATAATATAATGCAAAGTTTAGTTGAAACAATAACTAAAAATTAGGAGGATAAGATGAAAATGAAAAAGAATTTAGTCGGTATAATAGCTATTTTGCTTTTATCACTTGTTATGGTTGCTTGTTCAGCTAGTGATGAGGATAAACAAGATGTAACAGATTCAACACAAGGTGAAGATGTAGAAGATTCAGGTGATAGTTCAGAAGCTAAGAAGTTTGATGGTATAACAATTAATTGGCTTTCTCAAGGACCTGGTGAAACAGGTTGGGAAATCTCAACACAACCCCTAATAGAAAAATTTGAAGAAGAAACAGGGGCAACTGTAAATGCTGAATTTTATGCTTTTAATGACTATTTTGAAATAATGGAAGTTAAACTAGGCTCAGGTTCAGATGATTACGATGTACTTTCAGTTGATGTGCCAATGGTTGCACCTTATGTAGATAGAGGTTATTTACTTCCAATGGATGAATATTATACAGAGGAAGAATTAGATCAGTTTATAGATTCAGCAGTTACTGCTGGTACATGGGAAGGGAGTTTTTATTGCCCACCTATGAATACATCATCACAATTAGTTTGGTATAACCAAGCTCTAATTGATGAAGCAGGTGTTACTATTCCAGAAACTGGTCCAGACAACAGAATAACTTGGGATGAATTAAAAGATATAGCAAATCAAGTATTAGATGTAGTCGATCCAGATAGAAATCAAGGTTTTGCTGGTATTATGTTCCAACAAGTAAGTAGAACATATCAAATGAACGCACTACCTAACAGTATGGGTGGAAAAAGTATTGGCGATGATGGTTTAACAGTTGATGGAGTTATAAACTCAGATGAGTGGATTGATGCACTTACTTGGTACCAAGGTCTTTATGAAGATAAAACTTCATTACGTGGTATAACAGGTGATGAAACAAATGAACTATTCCAATCTGGTAAAATTATATTTATGGTAGGTGGGCCTTGGACAGCTCAATTTGCTGAAGACGCAGATATGGATTATGGAGTTATGTATATGCCTGCATTTGAAGGTTACGAAGATAGCGTAGCTACATCTACAGGAAGCTGGCATTTTGGACTACCTAAAAACATTAAAGAGGAAAATCTAGAATGTGCAGTAGAATTTATTAAATATTTAACCCTAGGTGAAGGAAATGAAATGTGGATTGAAGTACGTAATGATATTCCATCTACAATAGAGGGACTTAATGCCATTACTGAAAATCCAGATTCTCCAGAATTCATGAATATTGCTGCATATGAAGCTGAACACACAGCTTATCCAAGAGCTTTAACTCCTGGATACACAGAATATGATTCAGCAATTGCAACTATGTGGGAAGATGTCAGAAATGGTTCTGATGTTGAGGCAGCTTTAAATAGTGCCGTTGATCAAATTGAGACAGCTTTAAGTAGATATAAATAAGTTAATTCTATTATCCAATGGCTAATCATTTGGTTAGCCATTGATTTTTATAGAAGGGAAGGAGACAATCAGTGATAAATTTATCTAAAAAATACAGGTTTTTGCCATACTT
>CAZXSM010000046.1:0-17691 GCA_964643255.1 uncultured Lachnospiraceae bacterium | reverse complement strand
CACGCACCCTTTCCCTTATAAGCTCAGGTGAAAGATTGTTTAGTTTCCCAACTAAAACAATCCTAAGAGTTTTAATTTCTGCTTCTTTTGCTATTATGTATGAAAATATAGGCTCTGGTCCAAGACTAATATATTTAGATGGCTTATTTAAATCCATTAAATAGTTATCCTTATATTTTTCAAAATTAGATAATCTTCCACTTTCTTTGTAAGAATTAAGTCCTAATATTATCGATTCAGGAACCTCTAGCTCTTCTAATCTCACTAACATATCTTCTAACTCATAATCAAAACACTCTAATATTTCTTCTTTTGTTATATTACCATTTTCTAATATAACATCTTCACAGAATGTAAGATCCTTGTTTTGCTTCTTTAATCTAATTAATGAGCTAACATTTGTAAAGTCAATCATATTCTGAACATATTTAATAAATAGCTCTATCCCTGTATCCTTAGCCATCTTATAAAAATGTCTGAAATAGTATTTATCAAATATAATATCTATTCTTTGTGGGTCCATATTTTCTTCATAATCTTTTTCCACAGCATCTATAGATGTCTTAAACTCTTGTGGTATTTGACTAAAGTCCTTTTCCTTATAGGCTTTCTTTAACTCTTCTAAAGGAAGGCTTCCCACAGATACATACAAATAGTCAAAATCCTTTCCTATAATTTTCTCTTTTATCATAACCTTTAAGTTATGATAGTCATATTTTAAGGCTAGCAAATCAACTACTATTTGGTCTGCGGAAACATCTCTCGTCAAGTCATATATACGAAGCAATTCCCTTGAGAGTATATTTTCATAATTTTTTCCACCTAAATCACCTTTAAAAGACTTGCTATATTCAGTTTCACCAAGTAACTTTAAAGCTTGATCAAGACTCTCAGCTTCAATTATTCTATCAATTGTTTCTTTAGTAAGGAGCCTGGTTTCAATGACTTTAATCTGGGTAACACCATGAACAAAGTCCGACCTCTTCATGAAATCACCCCTTCTCTTCAAAAAGTATTTTGGCAATCTCTACTTCTAAGTCTTCTTTCATAAAATCAATCAAAGACTCAAATGAATGATTTATAATTATATTTCCATCCTTAATTATAAATCCTGATTCCACACTTTCATTTTGTGAGACATTAACATTGTCTAGCGATTCTCTAACTAAACTATTAAACTTTTCAGGTACAATAAGTAATTCAGTACCCTTGAGATTTATATTGTTTAAGCTATTTTTCAAATAAGACAAATATCTGTCTCCATCAATGTTTTTTAACCTATCCTTAGCAGTTTCAAAAGCCTTATTTAAAACTTGGCGTTTTGCAAGTATTTTTTCATCTCTTACTTTCAAATCCACCTCTGTTTGTAATCGTTTTTTTAACACTTCTGCTTCTTCTTTAGCATCTTCTATGACCTTTTCCTTTATTTTGTTGGCCTCTGATATTCTAGAGTTTAAGATTTCCTGATTTGCTTTTTGCGAACTTTTCTCTATTTTTGAAACTTCAGCTTTAGCATCTTCAAGGATTTTATTAGTCATATTTTTTAGATTAGACATATTTCCACATCCTTTATTAGAAGTTCACATTGTTTACAAGCATAATTGAAATAACAAATGCTAATAATGCATATGTTTCTACCATTACTGCAAAAACAACTGCCTTTATAGATTGTTCACCATTTTTTGCTAGTAAGTTTATTCCACTAAGTGCTACTCTTCCTTGAAAATGTGCAATAATCCATCCACCAACTGCTACTGGCAAACTTGCAATCAATAAATACATTCCTGCTGCAAATGTCATTGCGACACTTAACTTATCAATTATCATTATAGCTACAACAAAACCATAAAGACCTTGGGTACCTGGTAGTAATTGCAATATTAGTGCCTGCACAAACATCTCAGGCTTTTCTATCATTAATCCTGTAGCAGCTTCACCAACCATACCAACACTTTTTGATGATCCTATTCCCGCTAATAATACTGCTAAAAGTGCACCTAAACCTCCAAAAATTACCCCACTTGAGTTTAAAAACCAATCCATTATTATTTCCTCCTTATTATTTTATATTAAAATATTTTGAATCACTTCTTAATGATTTAAAAGCTTTGCTTCCACCTTCATAAAATTTACCAAAAAACTCTACATAAGTAAGTCTAATATCATGTACATAAGCACTTAAAAGACTTAAAAACAAGTTAAATAAATGGCCTACTACAAAGATAATAGCTCCAAATATAATTCCAATGACCTTGATATCAAATAACATAAATGATAAATCAGTTATTGCTGAAGCCAAATATCCACCAGATAAACCAAGAGCCATTAGCCTAGAGTATGATATAAAGTCTCCTACATAACCTGTTATACCATATAGACTATATATACCTCCTCCTAATCTGCCACCAATACTAGGAGAATCTCTTCCACCAGTTAAGACTATGCCAATCATACCTATTATCATTATATATAAAAAAACATTAGTAACTATATCGTCTAATCCAACTCCAATTCCTACTATAAGGACTATTGCCCCCGTAAGAGCCATATACCAAAACCCTGTGTCATAGATAGCATCTAAAAATTTCCCTTTTTTTATATTGTTATATGCATCTAGCCCTAATCCTACATATATATGAACAATACCAAAAGCAATAGATAATATTAATACTTCCATATATTGTGTAGTAGGATCGAGAATCCCTGTTGGTATTGAAAATGAAAAAAACGATCCATATATTAAGCCCCATAATATAATGAAGAAACTTTGGCAATAGAAAAACCTTATGGTTTTTTCTTGATCCTGGGTTAAGTTAAAAATTTTAGGTAGTATAGCTGTTGCTATTAAAAGTACTAAACCATATCCTACATCAGCTACCATCATTCCAAAGAAAAAGGAATAAAGAGGTGCCATTGCACCAGTAGGGTCTATCTCATTATATTTTGGATATGCATACATAGTGGTTAAGGATTCAAAAGACTGGGTGTATTTTGAGTTTTTTAACAAAATTGGCACATCTTCATCATCTTCATCAGCTTCTTCTAAAACAAAATAATATATATTATTATCGAGATTTTCTTTAATTACTTCTGTAAATTCTTCACTTTTATCTGTTGGAACATAACCCTCAATAACATTAATCTTATCCGTTGTTAAGAAGTTTTCTGATTCAGTAATCCTCAACTTCATATTCATCAAATATTCATAGACTACTTGAAAATCCATAATATCCTCAGATAGCTTTTTTAAATCTTCTTTATACTTAGATATAAGCTTTTGTTTTTCACTGACTATTTCTTTTAACTTAGATACTTCATCTCCAGGTCTATCTTCTAACTCAACCTTTATATCAGTAAAATTGTTGTTACGGAGTATTTCATCAACTAAGGTCTTTTCCTCGTCATTAGTTAATATTAAAGTATAAACATACCCCTGGTTTTCGCCTAGTATTTCTACATATGTATACTCAGACTCTACTAAAGCCTCTTCTACATTTTTCTTTAATCTCCCTGGGAAATACCCTAATTTATAGTCTACTTCCTGTAATGACTCTAACTCTTTTATGGATACATCTAATTTGACCCAAGGACTGAGCTCTTTAATTTTGTTTTTTATTTTATCTATATCCTGAGATAAAAGGTCTATATCTGAATTAAGTTTTACAACTTGCTTACAAATTAACTTGTAGTCGATTTTGTTAGCCTTTTCTTCTAATTGGCTAAACTCAAGGACTGGCATTCCTTCTTTAAGAGTTTTAAGCTTAGATTCCTTTTCTTTATATTGGTTTAATATCTCGATAGCATAATTAACTCTATTAATCTCCTCATTAATAGCTACTATGCTTTCAGGTTCCTCAATATTTCCCAAATTGTAATCCCTTAATTCTTCGCTTTCCTTTAAGTCTAAGAAATGTACATAATCAAATTTTTGTAACTCACGGAGAAGATTTTTTCTTTCTGAGTTAAATAAGAGCAAATTAAATTTGCTCATTTTAACTATTGCCATTTGCCCTCACTACCCTCTCTACAATAAAATTTACTGCCTCTTGAAATTTATCCCCTTCATATTTTAGAATATTCTCAGCCTCTAGATTCCCTTTCTCTATATGGGCCTGTGAATTTATTTCAGTTTCTTTTAATACTTGGTCTTTTATCTTTTTAGCAGCTTTTTCAGCCTCTAGAATAATTTTTTTATATTCCTGGTCAGCTTGTTTTACAGCTTCTTGCTGAGAATCTCTTGAGCTTTCTCTAGCAGTTTTTATGATTAACCTCGCTTCTTCTTCAACATCTTTTATTGATTTAATTGCCTCTTTTGCCATGAGTTCACCTCCTCTTACAAGGCTCTTTGATTAACAACATATAAAATATAATCTATATTATGATACAGAAATAGGATAGTCCTGATTTATTGTCAAACCTATATTTATAAAATGATAATTTGTAAAACATAATACTTCATCTTCATAAATCAAATTATGGCTTTAAATAAATTGACTATCCATATTCAATACATTCTCTGGTTTATTTTTTTATAACCCATTAATTTATATGTTTTTATCACTTACACATAAACTTACTATATACTATATGAGCTAATTCTACATACTTTTGATAAATATAACAATAAATTTATTATAAATTACATCCCCCAGAATGTCAAACCTATTAAAAACTCTTTATTTATCAAATATTGCTTATATATTTTTTTATGTTATACTACTTATTATAAATTAAATATTCCACTAGGGGAGCCAATTAGCTGAGAGGAGAATATATCTCGACCCTTAACCTGATCTAGATAATGCTAGCGTAGGAAAGTACGAAATGATAATTTTCGCCCATTACTTTTCAGGTAGTGGGTTTTTATTTTATATCATTTTATTATAGGAGGAATTATTTATGAAGAAATGGACTACAAAAATGTTGGTAGAAGCAGGGCTTATGATAGCACTAGCCTTAGTCTTAGATCAATTAACAATCTACCGTGCTCCACAAGGTGGTTCGGTAACAGCAGGAAGTATGGTACCAATTTTTATATTTGCATTTAGGTGGGGGCTCATTCCTGGTATTACTGTAGGAGGTGCCTTCGGTCTATTACAGCTAATTCTAGGTGGATATGTATTTTCACCAATTCAAGCTATATTAGAATATCCGATAGCCTTTGCTTGCCTAGGTTTTGCAGGTCTCTTTTCAAACAAATTATCTAATGTAAAAGCTAGCAATGCTTATAGAATCTCTTTAGGTGTTTTCATAGGCCTAGGATTAAGATTTATATGTCACTTTTTGGCAGGAGTAATATTCTTTGGCGAGTATGCAGGCACACAAAACCCATGGATATATTCTCTGCTATACCAAGCAAGTTATTTAGTTCCAGAGTATATTCTCACTACTCTTATATTGTATTTATTGTGGAAACCTTTGGCTAAAATCTCAAAATAAACTTCAAGAAAAATACCGCATCGATTTGATGCGGTATTTTTTACTTTATGTGTTTTGATTGTTTACTTGAAGCTAAGACACTTTGTAAAACAATGAAAAAACAAAGCAATCCAGCTATAACAATTTTGGTCCACCAAGAAGATAAAGTTCCTTGGAAAGTTATAAATGTTTCTATTGTTCCTTTAATAAGTACTCCAAAAAGACTGCCAATAACATTTCCTACCCCTCCTGTTAAAAGGGTACCGCCAATTACTGATGATGCTATGGCTTCCATCTCAAAACCTTTTGCCTGTTCCACAAACCCACCACTGGTATTTAAGCAGAATACAAATCCTGCAAGAGCTGCAAGAAATCCATTTAATACATATACCTTTAATTTAGTTCGTTTCACATTTAAACCCAATAGTAATGCCGATTGTTCATTACCCCCTACTGCATATATTGAACGGCCAAACTTGCTATATTTAAGCATATAATACATTACTATTAGAACAACTAATCCAATTATGACACTTAAAAAAATATATGGATAAATTATATCCCCGTTTCTATTTTCATGTCCTCCAAAAGGTAAATTTAGTTTGGCATTGGCCATTTTCAAAAAAGTCTCATTCTTTATAGAAATCATTTCTGCACTAATTACGGCAGTCATTCCCCTGGCGAAAAACATACCTGCTAGGGTAACTATAAAGGGCTGAATGTCCAGATAGGCTATTAACCACCCTTGAAATAAGCCAAAGGCAATACCAACTAGTAGAACAATTATAATTGCTGGCAATGCATCAATATTTTCCTTTTCCATCATCCATGCAAGTAAGGTACAAGTCATAGCAACAACAGACCCAATAGATATGTCAATTCCCCCACTAATTAAAACCATTGTCATACCCACAGAAGCTACTATTAAACCACCATTGTTAATGAACAGATTAAGAAACACTTGTACTCGTCCAAAGTTCTTATCTTTAAAAACTATAATTCCAACTATGTACATTAAAATAAATAAAGTAATAGTAATCAATAGAAGAAAAGTATTTGGATCAATTTTTTCTCTGAATTTTCTTATCATTTTGCCACCTGCTTTCTTGCATCCTTTTTTATAAACTTATCAAACAAGTGACCTACAATTCTTTTAAACTCTGGCGATTGAAGCATTACAATTAGAATAACCACTATGGCTTTATAGACAGGTAGCTGATCAGCTGTAACTTTCATAGCATAAAGGGATGTTGTCAGTGCTTGTATTGTTATTGCTCCAATTACACTACCAGCAATAGAAAACTTTCCTCCACTTAACCTATTACCACCAATTGCCACAGCCAATATAGCATCTAATTCAATATTTAAACCTGCATTATTAGCATCAATAGAATATACCCTGGATGTAATAATCATTCCAGATATTCCAGCACATAATCCACTAAATGTATATACTAAGAATATAAATAGTACAGAATTTAATCCAACCAGTTTAGCTGCCTGATGGTTAGTTCCTACAGTCTGAATATATAATCCTAGCGCCGTCTTCTTTAATAAAAGATTGGTTAATATCAAAACAATAATTGCAATTATAATCGGTGTCGGAACTGGTATTTGTGGAATAAAGTTACCCAAGTATTTAAATTCTTCTTTCCTAACATAGATTATCATTCCTTGAGTAATTACCTGTGCAATTCCTCTACCCGCTGTATACAAAATCAAGGTAGCAACCATTGGCTGTATTTTTAATTTAGCAATCAAGAATCCATTAAACATCCCACACAATATAGCTCCTATAAGTCCAAGTAGAACTGCAACTATGTAAGGCATCCTATATACACTACCACTCATAGGGCCTACTAAAGCATATATAGTAATTGCACCTGCAACAGCACTTACTGCCCCTACAGATATATCTGTACCTCCAGAACATGCAACTACCAAGGTCATACCTATAGCTATAATTATAAGTTCGCTAGACCTATTTAAAATATCTATAATATATCCATAAAGTACTCCATTGTTAATTGAAACATGAAAAAATGTAGGTGTTTTTATTAGGTTTACTACTAATACAATTATCAAGCAAGTTATTGGGAAAAATAAAGAGTGACTTCTAATAGTTTTCCATATACCTTTAACTTTCATGATTTAAATCACCTCCGGCAATAGCTTCCATTATTTCGTTTTGGCCTAGCTCATCTTCATATAATTCTCCAATCTTAGTACAATCCCTAAGAATAACCATTCTGCTACAAACCCTTAACATCTCTTCAATCTCTGATGAAATAAATATTATTGCTTTCCCTTGACTAGCTAATTCTAAAACAAGTTTTTGAATTTCTGTCTTTGTACCAACATCGATTCCTCTAGTAGGTTCATCTAAAATCATAAATTCAGGATTTGTAAGGAGCCATCTTGCAATAATTACCTTTTGTTGATTTCCACCACTCAACTGTTTTATTGGAACATCCATACTTGGTGTCTTGATTTGAAGTAGATCAATATATTTTTCGGCAAATTCTTCTTGTTGTTTATTACTCATAAGACTCCATATTCCACTCTTTGCCTGTAGTGCTATAATAATATTTTCTTTTACTGACAACTCTGGAAATATACCTTCTGTCATACGATTTTCAGGCAAATATGCCATTCCAGCTTTCATAGCATCAATTGGAGCATTAATAGTAATCTTCTCACCTTTCCACCACAACTGGCCTGTATCAGCCTTATCAGCACCATAGATTACTCTAGACATTTCTGATCTACCAGATCCAAGAAGTCCAGCAAAACCAACTACTTCACCCTTATGTATACTAAAATTAAATGGTTTTATAAATCCACTACGGCCAAGTTTTTCTGCTTTAAGAATTTCATTATCATATTTCTTAGAATCATCAACTAAACCTTTTTTCTTAATTGAAGTAAGCTCTTCATATTCTTTACCCATCATTTTCGCTACCAATTGCACACTTGGTAAATTCTTTGTTTCATATTCACCAACACAATAGCCATTTCGCAATATAGTAATTCGATCACTTATTTCATAAACTTGTTCTAGAAAATGAGTTATAAAAATGATTCCTATTCCCATATCTTTTAGTTGCCGCATAACAGAAAATAGCTTTTCAACTTCCTGTTCATCCAAACTCGATGTTGGTTCATCCAGAATAAGTACCTTGGAAGAAATATCCACTGCACGAGCAATAGCGACTATCTGTTGTATTGCAACTGAATAATTTTCTACAGGTTTAGTTACATCTATATTAATTTGAAATATTTCTAATATTTTAATTGCATTTTTGTTAATTGTTTTCCAATCAATTCTGCCGTATTTTTTTGGTTCTCTCCCAATAAATATATTTTCAGCAACTGAAAGATTAGGACATAAATTTACTTCTTGATACACAGTGCTTATTCCATATTGTTGAGCTTCCTGGGGAGAATTATTAACAATCTTATGGTCTATATCTTTCATGCGTATTTCTCCACTATCTAATGTTTCTACCCCCGTTAAAACTTTGATTAGTGTTGACTTTCCAGCACCATTTTCACCCATAAGTGCATGAATTTCTCCTGACCTTAGTGTAAAATCTACATTCGAAAGAGCTGTTACACCCGGAAACTCTTTGTCAATACCACGCATGGTAAGTATCACTTCATTGTTCAAATAAAATCAGTCCTTTCGTAAAAAACCCATTGTAATACACATCTTTATCATAATTTCTTTTACAAAAAAAGAATGGGGCAATTATATCTCAAGTGGCCCCATTCTTATTAATTGTTATATAGCCAATTTATATTTGATTATTAAATAGCTAACTTATATTTAGATTAGTAAGGACGAGAGTCTATTAGGTCTGCAGCCTCTGATGCTGGGAATACTCCCTCATCTACATACCAGGTCTTTTCTACTTCTTCACCCTTTTCTAATTTTTCAATAATTTCAGAAACTCTTGGTCCATGCAATGGATTACATTCTACTGAACAATTCATATCTCCTGCTATCATTGCCTCAAAAGCTGCCCTTACTGCGTCAAAACCTATAATAATTATATCTTCACCAGGTTCCATACCTGCAGCTCTAATTGCATCTATTGCACCAAATGCCATATTGTCATTTTCCGCTATTACAACATCAATATCATCATAAGATTTTAAGAAAGATTCCATTACTTCTTGACCTTTTGACTGAGTAAACTCACCAGTTTGTTTGTCAAGCATGGTCCAGTTTGGATGATCTGGTAATTTTTCTTCTACACCCTTTGTACGTCCTACTTGGGCAGAAGAACCAATAGTTCCTTGAAGTGTTACAATGTTAATTTCTTCATCTTCTCTGCCTAATTCCTTGAGATAACCATCAAGCCATCCTACACAATCGTGACCTTCTTTAATAAAGTTTCCACCAACCCAAGCAGTGTATAAACTATCATCAGATACATCAATCATACGGTCGGATAAAATAACAGGGATACCTGCTTCTTTAGCTTCTTCAAGAACTGTTTCCCATCCAGTTTCAACAACAGGTGCTAAAACAATATAATCCAAATCTTGCTGAATAAAATTACGAATTGCTTTGATTTGGTTTTCTTGTTTTTGTTGTGCGTCATCAAATATTAGTTCATAACCATTTTCCTCAACAAATGTTTCTTGAAATGAAACAGTATTTGCTGTTCTCCAATCGGATTCCGCTCCTACTTGAGCATATCCAACTACAATTAGATCATCATCTTGTCCCCCATCACTATCACCTGACTTACTCGTTGTTTCACTACTACATCCCCATAACGCTAATAAAAGTGTACACATAAGTAACAATCTTAATATTCTTTTCGTTCCCTTCACAATAATCCTCCCTCTGATATTTCAATAAACAGTTACAAAATACATTTGTTTACGTGAAAATTTCTTTCAATTAAATTCTATGAAATTTCAAATATAATACAATGTAATATCTTTGGGTAATCGTTTGTTTTCTTTCATCATAATTTCAATTTGTTGTTATTTTTTGAAATAAGTTGATATTTTTTTGTTTTATATCTATTTATGCATTTTCTACAAATGTATATGGGAGGCAAACAGTGATAATTGTTCCTTCTAAATATTTACTAGATATATCTAGACCATATTCTTCTCCAAAGTACAAACGCAACCTTTCATTTACATTAAAAAGACCATAAAAATTCTTTTGTTCTTTTTTGTTTTGCTCAAACTCACCTAACACTTCTTCTACCCGCTCTTTTGTCATACCCACACCATTATCCTTAACCACAATAATTACATTATCTTCCTCTCTTAATCCAGTAATAGTAATTTTACCCATTCTTCTTTTATTTTTAATTCCATGATATAGGGCATTTTCTACTAATGGTTGTAATGTAATCTTTGGTATAAGACAAGAACTTAAGCTTTCGTCAATTATAATTTCATATGTAAGTATATCTTCATATCTAACCTTTTGAATCTCAAGGTAACTGCGCACATGTTGTACTTCTTCTTCTAATGTTATTAATGCAGATCCCTTACTAAGAGATGTTCTAAAATACTTAGACAATGACCCTATCATATCAACCACTTCCTGATATTTCTTAGATTCAGCAAGCCATGTAATTGTATCAAGAGTATTATAGAGAAAATGAGGATTTATTTGTTCTTGTAAAAGTGTAAGTTCCGTTTTCCTTAAATTAGTTTGTTCTATTTTAACCCTATCAATTAAATTACTGGTTTTTTCAATCATAATATTAAGAGAATCGCTTAAGGCCTTAACTTCAACACCATTTTTTATATCAGAACGAACAGTCAAATCCCCTTTTGCAACCTGATTGGTTATTTCACTAAGTTGCTTAATAGGTTTTGATATACTATTGGATATTACTACTGAGAAGAATAGTGCACCTAGAACAACAATGCCAAGCATAATTACACTAAACTCCATAGTATTCATCATTTGCATCTTCATTTCTTCTCTAATATTTCCAGTTTCTAGAGTTTCATAATATATGTATTCTAATACCGTATCTTGAATCAATGAAGTAAGTACCCTTATGTCATTTTCTAAAATAATAATATTCTCATCATAATGTCCAGTTTCCTTAATATTGACTTCAATCTTGCTTACATGCTTATTTAAATTCTCCAAAAATTTCGATATAGCCTCTGCACGGTTTTTATTGTTTTTAGTTCTGGCTGAATCTTCAAGTTTTACAGCTATATCTTCTGCAGCTTTAATGTCTTCATAAGGATCTTCTTCATAAAAAGGTTTACTACCTATAATAATTCTATACATTTTATAGTCAAATTCCGACTTAAAATCAATTGAAAACCCACTAGCAACAGTGGTACTATGTATAATTTGATTATATTCCCTATTATATTTTGTAAATGTTGAAAATATCATAGTGAATAATAATATAAATGCCAATATGATAACAAATAAATACAAACGTATTTTTACATTCAATTTAAGGTTAAATAATTTTCTCCCCATAACTTTCAATACTTTCCCCTCCTCCCTTACTTCTTGTTATTACGGTATTGGCTAGGTGTGCAATTCTGGGTTTTCTTAAATAAAAAGGAAAAGTAATGTGGATCTTTGTATCCAACACTATAACCAATCTCTGAAATTCTTTTGTTAGTACATTTCAAAAGCTCTTTAGCTTTATTTAGCCGAAGTTCTGTTAAATAGTTAATAAAGGTTTGTCCTGTTTTTTGGCTAAAAACAGAGCTGAAATGACTAGAGCTCAAATATACTTCAGAAGCCACATGATTAAGGGAAAGATCATCTTTAAAATAGTTTTCACTAATAAATTCTTTAGCCTTATTAATCATTTTATTATCTTCTCGAGTTACAATTTCGTTTCTCAAATCTATAGCTTGATTAAATATTTTTACTACATAGTTAAGGGAATATTCTGAACTAGCAATATTTTGTTCATACTTAAGATTACAAAACAAAGGAGTATCGATAGAATCCATTTCAAATCCTAATTTTTCAACAAAGAAACAAACTATGCAGTATATATCTAGTATTATGTATTGCCTTAATATTAGAGAACTTGACTCTTTTTTATATATAGAATTTAAGTATTCTTCAGCAAAATAGGTAATGTCCTCCTTACTTCCACTCTTTAAGAAGTTTTCTACTTTATTGTTATCAAGTTGCTTAATATTCAATCCATCCAAATCATCGTTACTTATTTCACTGGTAATTTCCTTCTTTATTTCTTGATAATTTAGAATATCATTAGTGTCTAATATGTATCGATAAGCAAAAGCTCTACTAGCCTCTACAAAAGATTTTTCTAATTCTCCTAAGCGATTAACTGGATTCCCGATTCCACCAAAATATATAATTTTCTTATGACTTGCTAGAATTGCTTTTACCTTTTCTATACAATTATCCTTTTCCTTAATAATTCCCTCTAAACTATTCGCTTTTAAGAGTAGGGCATGCTTTCCAAAGAGTAAGTCGAAGTGAATAATATTATCTTCTTCTCTAATACTTGTACTAAGCTTATCTAGAACATCCACCTTGAGAAAATTTGTACCTTGTCCATTTACAAGGGTTACTGAGCCATTGTTATTTACTAATTCCTTACTTTTAGCTGGTTGCACATCAAATTGAAATAATATAATTAAATAATACATTGAACTTAGTTCAATATTTAACTTTTTCCCTCTTTCTAACAGCTTAGCTGGGGATTCACTCTTATTGATAATGTTATTGAATAGTCGCCTTTTTTCATCTTCTTCATATTCTTGCATTTCCATCTTGAAAATTTCATTGTTGAGTTTTTCTTCCTGTTCTTTTAGGATAGTTACTCTTACTTCTTCCAAACACTCAAGTAATTCCGCAGAACTAATAGGCTTAAGTAGATATTTTGTAACTCCTATCTCTATAGCTTCCTTAGCATAATCAAATTCTTCATAACCACTTAGTATGATAACTTTTATCCAAGGCATTTCTTCCTTAATCAATCGGCTAATTTCTAAACCATTCATAAATGGCATACGTATATCAGTTATTACAATATCGGGTTTTATATCCTTTATCATAGGATAAGCTAGTTCTCCATCACTAGCTTCACCACAAAATGTAAAACCATTTTCCTCCCAATGGATATTGTCTTTTATTCCTCTTCTTACTACAATCTCATCCTCTATCAAAAATACCTTTAACACATTAACCCCCTATCTTTGTATATTCTTACAAAGCATATGTTTAAAACTTTTTTAGCTACTTACATGCATATACTAGCAAATATTTACCCTTTTGCATACATAATTTACAATAAAATAAATCTGTTGTAAGTTTTATATAGAAAAGCCTCCACAAATGTCAATAGAAAAGGTTGACATTTGCAGAGGCTTGGCTGGCATAAAATTTTATTAAATTTATATATCTTAGTAAATTTTAAGTATCATAATCTTTTCTCTAGGATTATCAAAATTATACAAGTCACTACAATAAATTTCATCCACATATTCTACTTCATCTATAGTAGTAAGATATGATATATATTGAGTTGAAGGATAATAGAAAAACAATAAGATTTCTCTAGGTTCCTGATAATAAGATTCCATAATTCTTGTCATAACAATTTTAAGTATTTTTACAGAAAAGGGATTAAAAAAATATATCCTATTAACTTCTGTAGGCACTAGGTAATCTTCTGCATCTTGATTTATAAAACAAACCCGATGACCTGAAATGGCTTTTTCTTGATTTTTTATTGCAATTTCATAAATTCTTTCATCATATTCTATACCTATTGATTTTGCTCTTGTATGATATGAAAGGAAAAAGTCTACTCTTCCCTTTCCACATCCATAATCTAAGATCACATCTCTTTTACCTATATATCCGCTATTAGCCAGTCGCTCCAAGACAGGGTAAGGTGTTGGCTCATAGGCATATCGGAGGAAGTTGGCCTTTGAATAATCTTGGCCTGTAGTCTTTATATTCAATACTTTATCCCATGCTTTTTCGTTTTTATTCATTGTTACTCCTAAACAATTCCTTATTTCTCCATCCACCAAATCTGTAATAGGCAGAAGCAAAAATACTGCTGATTACAAAACTTACACCCATACCAATGGCAATACCACTCTCACCCATTATGGATGAAATTAATCCCGTTAAAGGATAACGAAGAAGCCAAAAAGAAATTATATTAAGTACTAACACTTGGTACATTGCACCTGAACCTCTAACAACTCCATTTAAAACAAAGTTGATACCTAAAAATGGATAGAAAAATGCAATTGTCTGTAGGTATTGTTTAGCAAAGGCAACAGAGTCTGCATCTTGTATAAATAATCTAACTGCTGGCTCAGCAAATATATAAACTAACAAAGCTATAGGTAGCATAACTATTATATTAAATAGCAAACCATTTCTAGCAGTCTTATAAACCCTATCCCATTTATTAGCGCCAATATTTTGTCCTGACATACTAGTCACTGCTGTTCCAAGAGATGAGGCTGGTAACATGATAAGGCTATCTAGCCTTCCTGCGGCACTATATCCTGATACAACTGCAGGACCAAAGGAATTAATTACACTCATAATAGCTGCAGAACCAGCACTGATTACTGACCTTTGTAAACCTGCTGGAATACCTAGTCTTAGTATAACTGATACTTCGTTTTTTCCAGGAAGGAAAGGTTTTGAAAATGGAAGTAACTTATTATAATACACATAAACCAGACCAGCGAAAAATGAAATACCCTGAGATAATATTGTTGCTAAAGCTGCACCTGCTACTCCCATACCTAAAGGTCCTATAAATATAGGGTCTAAAACACTATTTAATATTACAGTGGCAAAGACAATTTTCAAAGGTGTCTTACTATCTCCAATTGCCCTCATTACAGTACCGATAAAATTATATCCAATTAAGAATATAATCCCCACACTATTTATTTGTAAATATATCTTCGCTTCATATATCATGCTACTTGGTGTATTAAGTAGATATAAAATATTTTCTGCAAAAGCAAATCCTATAAAACCTGCTATCAAAGAAAGGCCTACCAATAATACTACAAAAGCATTTAAATACCTTACTAGTCCTTCTTTATCTCGTTTTGCTCTTAATTGGGATAATATAGTCAAAGTAGCAGTACTAATTCCGAGAATAAATGCTAAAGCAACATTTATAGCCGTACTAGCTACAGCTACTGATCCTAAAGCATCTGCTCCTATTAGATTCCCTACCCATAAACTATCTATAAACTGATAAGATAGCTGAAGTAAGTTTGTAAACATTATTGGAACGGAGAAATAAACTAGATGTTTTCTAATATCTCCTACAGTAAAATCATGATTTTGTTTCATATAATTATCCTTTCAGTTGTTACCCTATAGTTAATTGCGAAACTTATTATGACTAACTGCTATTGATAAAACTATTTATTAAGAATAAATTTAAATATACTAACTTATTAAAACACTTGGATTATACTTACTTGTGTTAGGTATATATTCATAGTTCCTGTTTATTTCAATGATAGGTTTTACCTATGTTTATTATAATATATTATCATTTCCAAATTATTAAAGCAAATGCTATATTTATATTACAATGCAATTAAACAATTAGCTAAAAATTTCATTTGTTAGAAGAGGAGAAATGTAATAATGGTGAATTTAAAGGTTACTCCAGAACAAGAAAAAACCGTAAAAGCACAAGGCTTTTTAAGAAATAGAGGAACAGATAACTTTTCTGCTAGGATCATTACTGTTAATGGTAAAATCACAGCAGGACAACAAAAGATTATAGGTGAAGCTGCAGAGAGATTTGGAAGCGGCCATGTGTTTTTTACTAGTAGATTAACTATTGAGGTGCCCGGCATCCCATATGAAAAAATCAGTGAATTCCAGGATTTTATTGCTAAGGAAGATTTAGTTACAGGTGGTACAGGTTCACAGATTCGCCCAGTAGTCTCTTGTAAAGGAACAGTATGTACACATGGTCTAATTGATGCTTTTGATGTATCTGAAGAAATACATAATAGATTCTATATTGGTTATAGAGGAGTCAAACTACCACATAAATTCAAAATTGCTGTAGGAGGTTGCCCAAATAACTGTGTTAAGCCTACACTAAATGACCTAGGTATAGTTGGACAAATGGTACCAAACTATGATAAAGATCTTTGCAAGGGCTGTAAAAAATGTAGTGTTGAGGCTGTATGTCCTATGGATGCAGCAAAGGTTGTTAATGGTGTGTTAGAAATTAATGACCAGTGCAAAAACTGTGGCAAATGTATTGGTAAATGTCATTTTGATGCTATCCCAGATGGCCAACAAGGATATCAAATCTCCGTTGGCGGAATGTGGGGAAAACGCACACAAGCTGCTAAACCTTTAAATAAATTGTTTAAAACTCCTGAAGAAGTATATGATATTATTGAAAAGATGATTCTTCTTTATAGAGAACAAGGGCAAACAGGTGAACGTGTTGCTCAGACAGTAAATAGAATTGGTTTTAAAAATATTGAGGCCCAGCTTTTATCAGATGAAATAATGGAAAGAAAAGATGAAATATTAAATGAAAATTTCCATACAAGTGGTGGTGCTACTTGTTAATAATCTAGCTTCCATTTTAAAATCCTTAGGATTTTATTATATATAAAAGACAAGATAGGCTCTTTTAAAGAGCCTATCTTGTCTTTTAATTGTTTAATATTTTATATATTATTTAAGTTTTTCAAGTATAGCCTTTGAAAATGCTGGTAAATCTTTTGGACTTCTGGAAGTAATAATATTGCCATCAACTACCACTTCTTCATCTACGTAATTGGCTCCTGCATTTATAAGATCATCTTTAATTGATGCAGTTGAAGTAACCTTTTTGCCCTTAATATCACATGCAGATGCTAGCATCCAACCACCATGGCAAATTGAAGCAATTGGTTTGTCTGCCTTATCCATATCCCTAACAAAATCAACAGTTGCTTTAGTTCTTCTCATATAATCAGGTGAAAATCCTCCTGGGATTATTACAGCCTCATAGTCCTTTGCAGAAACTTCATTAGATGCATGGGTACTTTTTTCTGTAAGTCCTACCTTTGATTTATAAACAGCATCTTTTTCAGGACCAATTAAATGAACTTCAAAGCCTGCTTCTAACATTCTATAATATGGATAAATAAGTTCTCTTTCATCAAATAAGTTTTCAATTAATATAGCTATTTTCTTCATAGTTGATCTCCTTTCTAGATCATAAGTTATGAACTTTTGCGAAACTCCTAGAAACAAATAACACA
>CAZXSM010000045.1:0-17729 GCA_964643255.1 uncultured Lachnospiraceae bacterium | reverse complement strand
AATATAAAAAAAAGATGACTTCCTATGAAGTCATCTTTAAGATGTAATATTTAGTCTTCTAAAGATATTACTTCTACAGGACAACTATCTCTAGCATCTTCCGCGTCTGCTAAATCCTCTTCATCTACTTCATCAACAATAACCTCTGCATAGTCACCGTCTTCATGCATTTGGAATACGTTAGGACAAATTTCTACACATAACTCGCATGCTATACAACCATCGTGATCAATAAATGCTTTCATTAACATTACCTCCATTAAATAAATAATATTATATGTTATATTCAGTGTCTATGCAAATATTGTAACAGAAAATCAGATTATTACAATATAAATCTAACAATTGATTTATATATAATAATTTTTTCATGCCTATAAATTTAAGATATTTTGTATTAATCCGATTATATATTGACAATTAAATGTCCTAAAGATAAGATTAAACTAAATAAGAAGAACAAACTATTAGAATTTTAAAAGGTAGATTTGGTCAAGGAGGCTTTTAATATGGATCTTAAAACACCCCTTTATAGGTGTCATGAAGCAAGTAGTGGTAAGATAGTTTCTTTTGCAGGATATCTTCTTCCTATTCAATATAAAACTGGACTTATGGCTGAACATTTAGCAGTCAGAAATGAAGTTGGAATATTTGATGTATCTCATATGGGTGAAATACTAGTGGAAGGATCAGATTCTCTTGCATATATACAAGAACTTGTAACTAATGATTGTAGCAATATGTCCGATGGTCAAGTTAAATATACTATGATGTGTAATGAAGAGGGCGGTTGTATTGATGACTTATTAATTTATCGGTTTGCTAGTGATAAATATTTATTTGTTGTTAATGCATCTAATAGGAACAAAGATTATAAGCATATGGTGAGCAAACAGTTTGGCAATGTAAAAATTACAGATATATCTAATGATATTGCTTTAATAGCCTTACAAGGACCCAATTCTCTTAAAGTATTATCTAAGCTAATGGATGAAGAGATGATTCCTACAAAGTACTATACATTCGCAGGAGATGTACAGGTTGCAGGATGTGAGGCAATGGTTTCTATGACAGGATATACAGGAGAATTAGGATTTGAAATATATTGTAAACCTAATGATGCTGAAGCAATATGGAATAATTTATTAGATAAAGGTAAAGAATATGGATTGATTCCTTGTGGACTTGGTTCTAGAGATACACTTCGTCTTGAAGCAGGTATGCCCTTATACGGGAATGAATTAAAGGAAGATATTACACCTTTTGAGGCTGATCTTTCCTTTGTTGTAAAAATGAATAAAGAGAACTTTATAGGTAAGAAAGCCCTATTAGATAAGGGAGAGCCAAGTAAAGTTAGAGTAGGTATAAAAATAACAGGCAGAGGAATTGCTAGGGAAGATAGCAAGATTTTTTATAATGATAATGAAATAGGTACTATAACTTCAGGAACTCATTTACCTTATCTAGATTATGCAGGTGCTATGGCTTATGTTGACAAAGAATATGCTAAGCCAGGAACAAAAGTTTTAGTTCAAGTAAGAAAAAGGCTTATTGAAGGAGAAATAGTAGACTTACCTTTTTATAAGAGGAAATAAGATGTTAAAGCAAGGGTTATAAAATAAATATTAATTTATTTATATTTAATATATTAATCAAACAAAATGCAAATTGAAAGGAGATAATAATATGGCTAGAGAATTAATGTATGCAAAATCTCATGAATGGGTGGAGTTTCTAGACGATAATAAATGTAGAATTGGTATATCTGAATATGCAGTTGAAGAACTAGGAGACCTTGTATTTGTAGACCTTCCAGAAGAAGACGATGAGGTTGAAGTAGAAGAACCATTTGCTGATGTTGAATCTGTTAAAGCAGTGTCAGAAATATTTAGTCCAGTAACAGGAGTTATTTCAGCTGTTAATGAAGATTTGTTAGATCAACCAGAATTAATTAATGATAGTCCTCTTGAAGCTTGGCTTATTGAGGTTGAAGAGATTACTGATAAAGAAGACTTGTTAACAAAAGAAGAATATGATGAATTCGTTGCACAGGAGGGTTAATATGGGGTCTTATGTTCCTAATACTGATAAAGATAGACAAGAAATGCTTGATTCAATAGGAGCTAAAAGTATCGAAGACCTATACAGTATCATTCCTGAGGAAATAGTACTAGATGAGGACTTGAATTTACCACAAGGCTTATCAGAACTTGAAGTTAAAAACAAGATGTCTAAAATGGCATCTAAGAATGTGGTTTACAAATCAATATTTAGAGGATGTGGTGCATATAATCACTACATCCCTTCTATTGTTAATCATGTAACATCTAAAGAGGAGTTTGTTACTGCCTATACTCCTTATCAAGCAGAAATTAGTCAAGGTGTTTTACAGTCGATTTTTGAATATCAAACTATGATTTGTGAGCTAACAGGAATGGATGTATCTAATGCTTCTGTATATGATGGGATGACTGCAGCAGCAGAGGCAGTTATTATGTGTTTGGAGAGAAGAAAGAAAAAGGTTCTTATATCTGAAACTGTCCATCCACAAACAATTCAAACAATAAAAACTTATTGTTTAGGTCTTGACGTGGAAATTATAATAGTTCCTGAGAAAAATGGTACAACAGACATTGAAGAATTAGAGAAACTGATGGACAAGGATGTTTCTAGTGTTTTAGTTCAACAACCTAATTATTATGGGCAAATAGAAGATTGTGAAACTATAGGTAAGATTGCTAAACAAGATAAGGGGCACTATATTATAAGCTGTAATCCTATTTCCCTTGGCCTTTATAAGACTCCAAGAGAATACGGGGCAGATGTAGCAGTTGGGGACGGACAAGCTCTTGGAATGCCGCTATCATATGGAGGTCCTTACATAGGATATATGGCAACTACAGATAAGCTTACTAGAAAATTGCCAGGAAGAATAGTTGGACAAACCACTGATGATGCTGGTAATAGAGCATTTGTATTAACCTTACAAGCTAGAGAGCAACATATCCGCAGAGAAAAGGCTTCTAGTAACATTTGTTCCAACCAGGCCCTATGTGCTATGAAAGTAAGTGTTTATCTTACTTCTATGGGGGAAGATGGCCTTGGAAGTGTAGCTACTTTAAGCATGTCAAAGGCTCATTATTTGGCAGAACAATTATGTAAGTTGGAAAACTTTGAACTAAAATATGATGGAGAGTTTTTCCATGAATTTGTTACTACAAGTAATAGTAATGCTTATCTTATTATGAAAGAATTAGAGAAACATGGAATACTTGGTGGGTATCCAATTAGTGATAATGATATTATATGGTGTGCTACAGAGATGAATTCTAAAGAAGATATTGATGAACTTGTTGAAGTTCTAAAGGAGGTAGAGGTATGAAGCTAATTTTTGAAAGAAGTGTAGAAGAAAGAAGCTTATCACTTTTACCATCTTGTGATGTTCCAGAAGTGAAGCCTAGTAAAGAACACCAAAGAACTAGTAGGATTAATTTACCTGAAGTTTCAGAAATTGAAATAAGTAGACATTATACAGAACTTGCAGGGCAAACTTATGGTATTAACAATGGTATTTATCCACTAGGTTCTTGTACAATGAAGTATAATCCTAAAGTAAACGAAGATGTAGCTAACCTGCCTGGCTTTACTAATGTGCACCCCTTACAGTCAAGTGAAAGTGTACAAGGTTCCCTTGAAGTTCTTAAAAAAGCCGAAACTTATTTAAATGAAATTACAGGTATGGATAATTTTACTTTCCAACCAGCAGCAGGAGCTCATGGTGAATTTACAGGTATGCTATTGATTAAGGCTTACCATGAAAGTAGAGGAGATTATAAACGTACCAAAGTTTTAATACCTGATACTGCCCATGGTACTAACCCAGCTACTGCAACAATGGTAGGTTATGAAGTTGTTAATATTCCATCTAATAAAGATGGTGGTGTGTGTCTAGAATCATTTAAAGAGGCCTTATCAGATGAGGTTGCAGGCTTTATGTTAACCAATCCTAATACCTTAGGGCTTTTTGATGAAAATGTAGCAGAACTTACAAGACTTGTTCATAGCGTAGGTGGCCTTAATTATTATGACGGAGCTAATTTAAACGCTATAATGGGTATTACAAGACCTGGAGATATGGGATTTGATGTTATACACCTTAACTTACACAAAACATTTTCAACACCTCATGGTGGAGGAGGTCCAGGAAGTGGACCAGTTGGTTGTAAAAAAATATTGTCAGACTTTCTTCCTAATCCTAGAGTTATTGAATCAGAGGGCAAGTTAGAATTTGACCTACCATCTGATAAATCAATAGGAAGGGTAAAAGGCTTTTATGGTAACTTCCTTGTAGTAGTTAAGGCCTTGACATATATTTTAACCCTTGGAGGAGAAGGATTAAAAGAAGCATCACAAAATGCTATATTAAACACTAATTATCTAAAACATCATTTGTCTAAAAAGTACTATGTACCATATAAAGATCACTCTATGCATGAGTTTGTAATAAGCATAAAAGATTTGAAGAAGGAAAAAGATGTTACAGCGCTAGATATAGCTAAAACTTTATTAGACTATGGAATTCACCCACCAACTATGTATTTTCCTATTAATATTCCAGAAGCTCTAATGTTAGAGCCTGTAGAAACGGAATCTAAAGAAAGATTAGACGAGTTAATAGAAATATTTAATGAAGTTTACGACAGGGCAGTAGATAAGCCGGACTCCTTACATGAATCTCCTAAAACAACTATCATAGGAAGACCAGACGAGGTTAAGGCAGCAAGGAATCCTGTATTAAGATATAAATTTTAGATAGAGAGGAAACTAATTGATAAAGCAAATAAGATATATTAGAAGCAGTCAATATAATCCATATTTGAACCTTGCTTTTGAGGAACATCTTTTTGAAAATGTAAAAGAAGATGAGTGTATTTTATATCTATGGCAAAATGAAAAAACAGTTGTAATTGGAAGAAATCAAAATCCATGGAAAGAATGTAAGATAAAAGAGTTAGAAAAAGACGGTGGCCACCTCGTAAGAAGGCTTTCTGGAGGTGGTGCAGTCTTTCATGACCTGGGTAATCTTAACTTTACATTTCTTGTGGGTAAGCAGAACTATGATCTTGATAAACAATTGGAAGTTATTTTGCTTGCCTTAAAAAACTTGGGAATTCCTGCAGAGAAATCAGGAAGAAATGATATAACAGTAAAAGGTAGAAAGATTTCTGGTAATGCCTTTTACTTTGATAAAGACCGTTGTTATCATCATGGAACACTTCTTGTTAATGTTGATATGGATTCTTTGTCTAAATATTTAAATGTAGCACGAGAGAAACTTGAGTCAAAAGGTGTAGATTCAGTCAAATCCCGAGTAACTAACTTAGTTACACATAAAGAAAACCTAAGTATTGACCATTTAGTAAGTGCTCTTGTTAATGCCTTTTCATCTGTCTATGGTTTGGTCCCTGAAGAAATTAATTGGACGGATCTAGATGAAGAAGATATATTAAGTAAGAGAGATAG
The DNA here is from genome assembly GCA_964643255.1 of uncultured Lachnospiraceae bacterium. Taxonomy (GTDB): domain Bacteria; phylum Bacillota; class Clostridia; order Lachnospirales; family Lachnospiraceae; genus JAAYRG01. The sequence continues at coordinate 12,206 of CAZXSM010000045.1, read as the reverse complement.
GTTTGCCTCGTGGGATTGGTTATATGGCACTAAGATACCCTTTATCTATAATATAACTAAAAGATTCCCTTGGGGTGAATTTGAAATACTAATTAATGCTAATAAAGGTAAGATTACCCATTGTAGAGTATTTTCAGATGCAATGGATGTTAAAATAATTGGTGTTATTAAAGAAGTGCTTATCGATATACCTTTTTCATCAAAGGATATAGTAAAGGCCATAAGAAAGATTGACTTGAATATTCAAAACTCTAGTAAAGAGAATAAAAACTCAAGAGGAAAAAAAGATATAAGAAAAATTATGATAGACGACATATGTGAATTGATACTTAATGAGAACTTATAACACAATACAAACAAGATGGAGAAAAATATGAAAGAATTAGTTTTAGAAAATTTTGAAATTATTTATGGGGATAATAAAAATGTAAAAACTTACTTTGCTCCTGGAAGAGTTAATCTTATTGGGGAACACACTGATTATAATGGTGGCCATGTATTTCCTTGTGCCCTAACAATTGGTACATATGCTGCTGTTAGAAAGAACGGTGGTAATACAGTAAGGTTTTATTCATTAAATATTAAGGATACAGGTATTGTAGAGATACCATTAGGCAATATTAAATATGATGAGAAAGATGATTGGACAAACTATCCTAAGGGTGTTATTTGGGCTTTAGATAAGAATGGTTATAAGATAGATGAAGGATTTGATATTTTATATAGTGGGAATATCCCTAATAGTTCAGGCCTTTCATCATCTGCATCTATAGAAGTTTTAACGGCTTATATTATAAATGATTTGTATAACTTTGATATAGATTTAGTATCTCAGGCAATATATAGCCAGCAGGCAGAAAATGATTTTGTAGGTGTAAACAGTGGAATTATGGATCAATTTGCAATTGCAATGGGTAAAAAAGATCATGCTATATTCCTTGATACAAGTGATTTATCCTACAAATATGCACCAATAAAGTTAGATGGGATGAAGATTGTAATATCAGTAAGTAATAAACAAAGGCGTTTAGCAGACTCTAAATATAACGAACGCAGAAGTGAATGTGAAAGTGCTCTTAAGGATCTTCAAGAAGTGGTTGATATTAAGGCTCTAGGTGATTTATCTATAGAAGAATTTGAACAATATAAAGATAGTATTAAAGATGAAACCAAACAAAAAAGAGCAAAACATGCAGTATATGAAAACCAAAGAACTATTAAAGCAGTAGAAGAATTAGAAAACAAGAATATAGATGCATTTGGCAAGTTAATGAATGAATCCCATGTATCCTTAAGAGATGATTATGAAGTTACTGGTATTGAACTAGATACTTTAGTTAGTGCAGCCTGGGAACAAGAAGGCGTTGTCGGCTCAAGAATGACAGGTGCAGGATTTGGTGGTTGTACTGTAAGTATAGTTTATGAAGATAAGGTGAATGATTTCATTGACCAAGTAGGTAAGACATATAAAGAAAAGATTGGTTATGAAGCAGACTTTCACGTTGTAGATATTGGTGATGGACCTCATAAAATATTATAAAACTCGAGGTGGAGTTAAATGAAAACAATAAGTGTATTTGATATAATTGGACCTAATATGATTGGACCCTCTAGTTCTCATACTGCAGGAGCTCTTAGAATAGCACATTTAGCAAGAAGTATGGTTAAAGGTCAAGTGACAGAGGTTAAATTCATCTTATATGGTTCATTTGCCCAAACCTACCAAGGACATGGTACAGACAAGGCTTTAGTAGCGGGCATTCTGGGCTTTGATACAGAAGATTATCGCATTAAGGCTTCCTTGGATCTGGCTAAAGAAGCTGGACTTAAGTATACCTTTGATATAAATACAAAACAAAAGCAAGAGCATCCTAATACAGTGGATATTATCTTAACTGACCAAAAGGGTGAATTAACACAAGTAAAGGGGATTTCTATAGGCGGTGCAAGGGCAGTAATAAAAGAAATTAATGGTGTGGAAATCAATTTCACAGGAGAATATCATACTATTATCATTAAGCAAAAGGATTTGCCAGGTGTAATAGCAGGAGTTTCAAAAATATTAAGTGACCATAATATTAACATTGCTTTCATGAAACTTTACCGTGAGACTAAAGGTAGCAATGCATATACAATAATAGAAGCAGATGAGCCAATTGATAGAGATGTAGTAGACCAAATTGAGAGGTTGTCTAATGTTTCAAAAGCGATGTTAATAAGTAAATTTTAGTATTAGACAAGTTATTAAAGATATGTTGAGGGAAATTATGAAAATAAGCAAAGATTTTATATCTGGTCAAGAACTTATTCAAATATGTAACACATATAATATTAGCATTTCCCAGGCTATGATAGATCGTGAAATCTTAGTATTTGAAAAAACTAGGGAAGAAGTTTGGGACAAAATGGACCGTGCCTGGTCTATTATGAAAATCTCGGCTACAAGAGCCTTAAAAGAAGAGTTAGAGTCAATTGGAGGCCTAATCGGAGGAGAAGCTAGAAAGATACAAGCAAGAGGGAAACAAGGGAAAGCCCATGTATGTGGAGATGTTATGGCAAGAGCTATTAGCTATGCCATGGGAGTATTAGAGGTAAATGCTTCTATGGGACTAATAGTTGCGGCCCCAACAGCAGGATCTTCCGGGGTACTTCCTGGTAGTTTCTTAAGCATACAAGAAGAAATGAGCTTCACTGATGAAGAAATGATAGATGCTTTGTTTAATGCAGGGGCAATTGGGTATATTATAGCTTTAAATGCCACTATATCAGGGGCAGAAGGCGGTTGTCAGGCAGAGGTTGGGGCAGCCTCAGCTATGGCAGCTTCAGCCATAACTCAGCTAATGGGAGGTAGTCCTAGCCAGTCTTTATCTGCAGCTTCTAGTGCCTTATCTAACACATTAGGCCTAGTATGTGACCCTGTAGGAGGTTTGGTTGAAGCTCCTTGTCAACAAAGAAATGCAATGGGAGTTTCCAATGCTCTAATTAGCGCAGAGATTGCCTTAAGTGGTATTGAAAATGTTGTACCATTTGATGAGATGGTGGATGTTATGTATCAAATAGGTAATAGCATGCCTAATGAACTAAAAGAAACAGCCCAAGGAGGTATGGCAATAGCACCAAGTGTATGTAATGGTTGTTATAAGAATTAACTTCTTTGTCAAGACTATTAGAAAAAGAAAGAGGTCATAATCATGAAAAAAGCTATAAAAATTTTAATATTCATACTAATGACAACTTTAATTGTTGGGTGCAGTGGAGATCAAGAAGAAAGTAAAGAAGCAGATACAAGCAAAGAGACCACTGAGAATGGTGAGACCTTGCCAGTTACTGAGGAAACAAGTGGTGAAGAATTTCCTGAAGAAAGTAAAGAAGCAGATGAAGACTCAGATGATATAAATGACAAGCAAGAAACAGACTCTGATAACGACTCTCTTACTTATGGAAAAGCTACAGATTATATTTCCTTTGAAGGAAATATGAGATATCATTATAAAGGTGAAGGAAATGAATATGCAACATTTGATACATATGTAGACTATGTATCTGATAACAAAATTCAATTTAGAACTGATAATGGTGGTACCACATCTATACAAGTAATTAAAAAAAATAGTGATAACCTATCAAGGAATCTATTCGTTGGAGAAGCATATTATAGAGAAAACTTAATAGATAAAGAAGATTCCACTAAGGATATAATACTAATGGACCCGATTAAAAAAGGAACATCCTGGACCATATCAGATGATAGACAACGGTCTATAACAGATGTCCAAGTTGAAGTAACAAGTCCATTAGGCACCTATACAACAATAGAAGTTACAACTAGTGGCCAAGAGGATGGAACCGTAAGAGAATACTTTGCAAAAAATATAGGATTGGTAAAAAGAGTTTATAATCAAGAAGGTATGACAGTTACATCAACCTTAGAGAATCTAGAAAAAAATGTTCCTTTTACACAAACTGTAAGATTTTATTATCCTAAAAACAACTTAGAAGATATAGTGTATGAAGACAAACAAATATCTTTTAATACTAATGATATGACAAAACTTATTCTAGAGAGAGAATACAAGAAACCAGAAAAAGATAATGCAAGTCCAGTGCTTCCTGCGGATGCTAGTATAATGAGCCTATATCTACACAGAGACAATTCTGTATATATAGATTTTACTGAAGAATTAGTTACACAAATGAATGCAGGGGCTGGTTATGAAGCATTAATTCTTCAAAGTATTGCCAACACATTTGCTAACTATTATGGTGTTGAACATGTTTATTTAACAGTAGAGAATGAGCCTTATCAGTCTGGTCATATTATTCTAGATAAAGGTGAAAAACTGAAAATGGACATAAAAAATGTAGTTGAATAAATATTAAAAATATAAGAATTTATTGAAATGGTTAATATAAAACTGTTATAAAACCTTATTATATGACTTTAAAAGTTGGTAAACACTTGTCTATGTTAGCCAGTAATAGGCTACATGGACAGGTGTTTACTTGCTATTTACTTTGAAATTCAAATGTGTTAAAGTTTAGTAAGAAAAGTTACAGTGAAAATTAAATGTATACGGAGGCACTTATGAAGACAATTTTAAATATAATTACAGAGGAAGTTGCAAGTGGATTTAAAGAAAAGGGTTACGCTGAAAGTTATGGAAAAGTTACAATATCTAACCGTCCAGACCTGTGCCAGTATCAGTGTAACGGAGCTTTAGCAGCAGCAAAGGAATATAGAAAAGCACCAATAATGATAGCAGAAGATGTTGTCAAAGTACTTAAAAATAGTCAGATGTTTCAAAAGATAGAAGCAATAAAACCAGGGTTTATTAATATTGATATTAACCCTGAATTTCTAGCGAATTATCTTAATGATATGAATAAAGAAGACAAATATGGATTTGAAGAAACTAATGAACCTAAAACTATAATCATAGACTATGGTGGACCTAATGTAGCAAAACCATTGCATATTGGCCATCTTCGTTCGGCAGTAATTGGAGAAAGCATTAAAAGATTAGGTAGATACGTTGGTCATGAAGTAATAGGAGATGTTCACTTAGGAGACTGGGGACTTCAAATAGGTTTAATTATTATGGAATTAAAGATAAGACAACCTGATTTGGTGTATTTTGATGATGAATATGATGGTCAATATCCAGAGCAAGCTCCATTTACCATATCAGAGCTTGAAGAAATATATCCTAAAGCTAGTGCTAGATCTAAGGAAGACGAAGAATTTAAAGAAGAGGCTAGGCAAGCAACATATTTACTTCAAAATGGTCATAAGGGATATACAGCTTTATGGGAGCATATATTAGATGTTTCTATTAAAGACTTAAAGGGAATTTACGATAGTTTAGATGTTTCTTTTGATCTTTGGAAAAAAGAAAGTGATGCTCAGAAGTATATTCCAGATATGATTGATTATTTAAAGGAAAACAATTATACAAGAGTAAGTGAAGGAGCTCTAGTAATAGATGTAAAAGAAGAGACTGACACTAAGGAAATACCACCATGTATGGTCCTAAAATCTGATGGAGCAACCCTTTATAATACAACAGATCTTGCAACAATTGTAGAACGTAAGGAATTATTTGATCCGGATTCAATTATATATGTTGTTGATAAGAGACAAGAATTATATTTTGAACAAATTTTCCGTGCTGCTAAGAAGACTAAACTTATAGATCAAGATGTGAAATTATTATTCCTAGGATTTGGAACTATGAACGGTAAGGATGGTAAGCCATTTAAAACAAGAGATGGCGGAGTTATGCGTCTTGAAGATTTAATTAAGAATATTAATGATGAAGTTTATAATAAAATGCAAGGAAATCGCGAAATTCCAGAAGATGAAGCTAGAGAAATTTCTGAGATTGTAGGACTTGCTGCATTAAAATATGGAGACCTATCTAATCAAGCATCTAAAGATTATATATTTGACATTGATAGATTTACCTCATTTGAAGGCGACACAGGTCCATATATTTTATATACTGTTGTTCGAATTAAGTCTATCCTTAATAAATATAAAGAAGAAATTGCACCTATAGAGGATAATAGCCCTATTCGCTCATATCCTATACAAAGTCAAATAGACTTAATGCTTGAGCTTTCAAAGTTTAACCAAGTTGTATCTGAGGCATGGGAAGATTATGCACCACACAAAATATGTAAATATGTATATGACCTATCAGATACTTTTAATACATTTTACCATGGTAACAAAATTATAGCAGAGGAAGATAAAGAAAAACAAAAATCTTGGATTTCACTAATACAATTAGTATTAAACATCCTAGAAGCCTGTATAGATATGCTAGGATTTGAGGCTCCAGAAAGGATGTAATCAGCTATGAAAAAATTATTAGCCAGTTTAATAGTTTATAAAGATATGAACGGTGGCAGTATACTTTATGCACTTGCTGATATATTGGAAAAACATAAAAAGACACAATTAAAAAATAAAAAGAGTGAATACAAAAAAACTCAAGCAATTAATGACATATACGAACAAATTCATCAATTGCTTGATATAAGCACAGAGTTTGGTTTTACAGGAAACCTATGGCATAATTATCTTGCTTATATTATAGCCACAAGTGAAAACCCCTTTAGTATTACATGTGAAAAGGTTGGTTCTAAAGAAGGAAGTGTAAATCAATTTGCAAAATCAGACTTTAGGATATTTAAACAACTCTTTGACTATGACTTTTCTAATATTGAACAAGCTTTAGATATTAATTGCTTTTCTGTTATCTCTAATTATAAGGCAATTGATAAAAGCACAAAGAGATATAATAAAAGTGTAAGTGAAAAAGTAAGAAAATTAAGCGATTTAATTGATCAAGCAAGTAATGAAGATGAAATATTCAAAATAGTTACAGATTTCTATAAAGAATTTGGTGTGGGAACAATTGGACTTAACAAGGCCTTTCGTTTAAAACATCTTATTAATGACAAAGACCAAGAAGAGATAGTATTAGAACCAATTACTAACACAGATGATATCGTTATAGATGATTTAATTGGTTATGAAAATCAAAAGAAAAAGCTTATAGATAATACTAAAGCTTTTGTAAATGGAAGTGTAGCTAACAATGTTCTGTTATTCGGAGATAGTGGAACAGGTAAGTCATCTAGTGTGAAAGCGATTTTAAATCAATATTACAGAAGAGGTCTTCGCATGATTGAAATATACAAGCATGAATTTAAAGACCTATCTAGTGTGGTTTCTAAAATTAAAAATAGAAACTATAAATTTGTTATATTTATGGATGATTTATCATTTGAGGAATTTGAAACTGAATATAAATATTTAAAGGCTGTTATAGAAGGTGGATTAGAAAAAAAACCAGAAAATGTGCTAATTTATGCCACTTCTAATCGACGTCATCTAATTCGAGAAACTTGGAAGGACCGCAATGTAATTGATGAAGAATTACATCGTTCAGATACAATGCAGGAGAAACTATCATTGGCATCAAGATTTGGTGTTACAATTAATTATTCTAAACCCTCTTATAAAGAATACATTGAGATTGTTAAAGGTATAGCTTCAGCTTCTGGCCAGCTTGAAATTTCAGAAGAAGAGTTAGAACAACAAGCAAAAATGTGGGAACTTAGCCATGGAGGAGTTTCAGGTAGAACAGCTCAGCAATTTATTAACCGCCTAATAGGTAAAGGTTCATTAGTGGCTGATAAGTATAGATAGAACAAGTATGGATATGTAGGAGACATTTAATGAAGAAACAAGATTTTAGCTTTGATTTGCCTGAAGAACTAATTGCACAAGATCCTATTCAAGATAGATCTGCCTCTAGACTTATGTGTTTAAATAAGAAAACTGGAGATATTACTCATACTGCATTTAGAAATATTATAGATTACTTAAATCCAGGAGACTGTCTTGTATTAAACAACACAAAGGTAATACCGGCTAGATTAATAGGCAGTAAAGAAGGTACTGGAGGTAAGGTAGAGATACTCTTATTAAAAAGAAATGAAGGAGATGTTTGGGAATCTCTTGCAAAGCCAGGAAGGAACGCAAGAATAGGACAAAAAATTGTGTTCGGAGATGGTCTTCTTAAGTGTGAAGTTATTGATATTGGTGAAGATGGAAACAGATATGTAAAATTCAATTACAATGGAATATTTGAAGAGATTTTAGACCAGCTTGGTACTATGCCTTTGCCACCATATATAAATCATGATTTAAAAGACCAAAATAGATATCAAACAGTATATGCAAAATATAATGGTTCTGCTGCAGCTCCAACTGCAGGCTTGCATTTTACTAAGGATTTACTTAAAAAGATTGAAGATAAAGGCATTACAATTGCTAATATTACCCTTCATATAGGTCTAGGTACTTTTAGACCAGTTAAAGAAGAAAATATATTAGACCATCATATGCATAGTGAATTTTATAATATAGAACCAGAAGAAGCAAATAAGATTAATAAGGCTAAGTCAAATGGAAATAGAATAATTTGTGTAGGTACTACAAGCTGTAGAACAATAGAATCTGCAGCTAATAAAGAAGGAATAGTCGTTCCAGGAACTAAGGAAACAGATATATTTATTTATCCAGGATATAAATTTAAAGTATTAGACTGTTTGATTACTAACTTTCATTTACCAGAATCAACTCTTCTTATGTTGGTGTCTGCTTTGGCAGGAAGAGAAAATGTACTTCATGCGTATGAAGAGGCAGTAAAAGAAAAGTATCGTTTTTTTAGTTTTGGTGATGGAATGTTTATAAAATAAAATATTTAGATAATACTACTTGTATAAAAAACTATGATTTGGTATCATTTAATTGATGTTATGTTGAATTATACATAATTCAATGTTAATTATTAATTATTTAAATAACAAAATAAAAATCTTACAATAATTAAGTAAGATAGGTTTATTGGTTACCTATATGAAACATGAAAATCTAAATAAAAAAATAAAGGATGGTAGATAATATGGCATTAGTTACAACAACAGAAATGTTTAAAAAGGCTTATGAAGGTGGATATGCAATTGGCGCTTTCAATGTAAACAATATGGAGCTAATTCAAGGAATCACAGAAGCAGCAGGAGAATTAAATGCACCACTTATTTTACAAGTTTCAGCAGGAGCAAGAGAGTATGCACAACACAGCTATTTAGTAAAGCTTGTTGAAGCTGCATTAGAAGAACAAGATATTCCTATTGCTCTTCACTTAGACCATGGTGCAGATTTTGAAATATGTAAAGCATGTATTGATGGTGGATTTACTTCAGTAATGATTGATGGTTCTTCTCATTCATTTGAAGACAACATAGCTCTAACTAAGAGAGTAGTTGACTATGCACATTCAAAAGGTGTGGTTGTAGAAGGAGAATTAGGAACATTAGCAGGAATTGAAGATGATGTTGATGTTGCAGAAGAAGATGCACAATTTACAAAACCTGAAGAAGTAGAGGAATTTGTTGATAGAACAGGCGTTGACTCTCTTGCTATAGCAATTGGGACTAGCCATGGTGCATTTAAATTTAAGCCAGGTCAAGACCCACAATTACGCTTTGACATATTAGAAGAAATTGAAAAACGTCTTCCAAACTTCCCAATTGTACTTCATGGTGCTTCAAGTGTTTCACCAGAATATGTTAAGATTATCAATGAAAATGGTGGCGCATTAGAAGATGCAATTGGTATTCCAGAAGATATGTTAAGAAAGGCAGCTGAGTCTGCAGTATGTAAGGTTAACATTGACTCTGACCTACGTTTAGCACTAACAGCAGGTGTTAGAGAAGTACTATGGCAACAACCAGAAGTATTTGATCCAAGATCATACTTAAAAGTTGGTCGTCAAAATGTTAAAGAAGTAGTTAAACACAAAATTGTAAACGTATTAGGATGCGATAACAAAGCATAATCTAAAGATGCATATTTAAAGACGTAAATTTAAAACAAAGCCTCTGTTACTACCATTAATAAGTAATTTAATAAGTAATTGGGGCTTTTTTAAAACTAGAGGTGAAATATATGCAATATAAAAAACTTGGAAATACAGGCAAAGAAATATCAATACTAGGCTTTGGTGCTATGAGAATGCCAGAAACCCAAGTAAATGGTAAAAATGTAATAGACGAAGAAGCTGCTATTGCAATGATTAGACATGGAATTGATTCAGGCATTAATTATGTAGATACAGCCTACAATTATCATGGTGGTGATAGTGAACTTCTAGTAGGGAAGGCTTTACAAGATGGCTATAGAGACAAAACCTATGTAGCAACAAAAAATCCAGTTTGGCTTATAGAGAATGAAGATGATTTTGATAAGTTGCTAGATGAACAACTAGAAAAACTCCAGACAGACCGTATTGACTTTTATCTACTTCATGCATTAAATATTGATAGATTTAATAATACAATAGTTAAGTATAATGTTGTAGAAAAAATGAAAAAGGCTAAAGAAGATGGCAGAATTGGACATATGGGCTTTTCTTTCCATGATGACTTAGATGCATTTAAAACTATTGTTGACTATACTGATAGTTGGGATTTTTGTCAAATTCAATTTAATTACATAGACACTGATTATCAGGCCGGTTTAGAAGGTTTAAGATATGCATCAGATAAAGGTCTAGGTGTTATCATTATGGAACCTTTACTTGGTGGTAAGCTGGCTAATCCACCTAAACAAGTTGTACAGGCTCTAGGTTCAGAAAAAACTCCAGTACAATGGGCTCTAGATTTTGTATGGGGTAATCCTGAAGTGAGCTTCCTACTAAGTGGGATGAGTACAATGGATCAATTAAAAGAAAATATAGAATTTGCTAGTCATACTCAAGTAGGCGGATTGACAGATGAGGACTTTGAATTTTATGCAAATGCTAAAAAGGTTCATGATGATCTTGCACTTGTTCCATGTACTAAGTGTCAATATTGTATGCCATGTCCTAGCGATTTAAATATACCAGAGATTTTCGCTAGCTACAATGAGATTGCCTATGCAAATATGGAAGATGCAAAGAAAGCATATGGACGTTTTGAAGTAAATGCTTCTGACTGCATTGAATGTCGTTTATGCGAAGAGCAATGTCCTCAAAACATTGAAATTAGTCAAGTAATGAAGGAAATTGTGGAAACTTTTTAAAAAGTTAGATAGATAAAAAAATAAAACTTAAGTATTATAAGAATACAGTGTATGCTTACATACACTGTATTTTTTTGGGATAAAATTGTGACTTTTTACATTTAAATCAAAATATATAATCGATATTTTGCTAAATATAAAAATAAATAAAAGCTTATTAATCCTATTATTTCAATATTTTGATAGAATCATATTTAATATCTTATTAACTTTTGTAATAATATCGTAACATATTGATATACTAATATTATATACATGAATTAGTTTACAAAGGAAGGAGATATTAACTTGGGATACGATAGAATAAATAAAAAAGTCTATATAAGAAACCAATTTGATGAACTTATATCACCGAAAGTAATTGAATTTAGTAAAATCAAGCCATATTATAGAAAAGTTAAGTTCCATCAAACTAAAGAAGAAAGAAGGATAAAGTATTGGATATTAATTGCCATAGTAATAGTTATGATTGCTATATATTTAAGTCTACTTTTCTTTAGCACTAGCAATCATTCAGAAATCAATAATTTTGTTGATTCTGCTACAGGACAAGTAGTAAATACTAAAGAAGATGCTGATATATTACTTGGTTTTGAAACTATTTCAATTAATAAATTGCCTGATAATTACCAACAAAGAACCCTTAAAGTAGATGTAGATAAGAAAATATATAAAACACATTTCCTTATAAATAAAGAAAATAATATGTATAACAATATAATATTAATTCAAAAGAAAACAAAATTGACTCCAGTAATTGGAACTGTGGATGGTAATGAAGCTCAATATGCATCCCTTGGGGCTTCTGAAAGTGAGTTAAATAATTATGTGAATCTCCTTAATAAAGAGTCTTCTAATGACCTGAAAATTAATATAGTTATGTGGCATGATAATAATTTCGAATATGCTCTTATTGGAGATGTGGGAATTGAGGAATTATCCAAATTCATTTCAGATAATTTAGATAAGGAAATTTCATTTAAGATAACTAATATAAAATAACACTAAAATATGAAAAGTATGATTTAAGTGAAGCAATATAAATATAAGAGATAAAAACAAT
>CAZXSM010000044.1:0-17745 GCA_964643255.1 uncultured Lachnospiraceae bacterium | reverse complement strand
GGCACCTTCCTTTGTAAACTAAGATTGTTTTTCGTTAATTCAATCATACCACAAATAGGTGCTCTCTTGTTGTGTCTATTTGAAGTATAAACAATCTATTCAATAACCGAAGGTAACTTTACGCTAACTAGATAATAGGGTATGTTTATCAGGCTAGCGTTTCTTTTAACTGACCTGGCAGAACTTCTATATATTTATTATCATTGGTAAATGTTCCACCTAAATATACTGGAATAGTAGAAGGATTGTATACTTTTTTGCTATCTACAGTATATATCAATCTGGAATGAGCTTCAACGTAGTCTCTAATCTGACCGTTAGTTGCATACCATACATCATCCCGTCCACCTATCTTACTTATAATATCTTCTATATGATGCCAGTTGTCATACTGGTCAAATTCATAGCTATGTCCCCATATATACAATAACTTAGCTGATGTTCTATAAGAAAAATAAAAATCATCTGATAGAAATTCTTCAACTAAATCATCTACTTTTTCATCATCATGATGGCAGGTCGGGTGCCACTTAAGAAAATTCTGTGGGATTTCAAACTTATGTGTGGATTCTATCGTTCTTGCATAAGATATTCCACATGCTTCTAGGGCCTTAATTACATCTTCATCGTACGCTCCATAAGCATAAGCGTGTCCCCTTACTGCTTTTTCTTCTATTTTTTCAAGATCTTTTCTGTTTTCAATAATTTCTTCCACACATCTTGCCATATCCATGCCAACCATAGATTTATGATACTGCCCATGGGTTGCTAATTCATGTCCTTTATAGTGTATGGCAACTTCCTCTTCTGTTAACTTATCATGTGATACTTCTTTCTTACTTCCGGACAATTTCCCTTCTTCTCCATAAAATCCAGAGTTAATGTTAAAAGTAGCTTTTACTCCATATTTGTTTAGAATCTCAATCAGTCTTATATCCTGCGTAACACCATCATCATAACTTAATGTAAAAGCTTTTTTCCTGCCCTTTGGCCATAATAGTCTATCATTTACCTGCAAACTCAATTTTACCCTCCTATATTGAACTAATTATTTATTCATTCCATATATTATATCATTAAATATGACAAATCTAAACCTCGTCAACACCTCGATAAATATATCTGTTATATACAGTTAATAGGAAGGTTACAACAACTGCTATAATTACTACACTCATTCCACCTATAATACCCATGGAATCAGCAACTGTTCCAATTATTAAAGGCATTATTATTGAACCTAGTACAGCCGTAGTTAACATAACACTTAGAGCCATTGGATATTCCTTTGTTATATGTCCAACGCTTGCAACAGTTGTAGGATATATTCCTGACATGAATAAGCCGACACCAATAATTCCTATAACAACTGGACTTGTTGCTCTTGCTTGAATTAAGAAGACCATGAAAATCAAGTATCCTGTACCACCAACCAATAATAATTTTGTTTTTTCTACACTCTTTGAAAAATATCCATATAATAAACGGCCAAACAAAATAACAAACCATAATAAACTAGCCATGACCTGAGCCAAATTATCAGACATAATACCTGAATCTGTAAAGTAAGTAATTAGCCATCCGTTAAAGGCTTGTTCTGCCATTAGATAAGTAAACATTATGCCAACTGCAACTAAATAATATTTATTTTTCAGAAAACCCCAATCGATTTTATTCTTACTTCTTTTACTCTTCTTATTCTTCAATTCTAAATCTTCATTAGGAATTGGCATCCTTGCATATACAATAACTTCAATCACACATAAGATTGCCACTACCACTGCAACATATATCCAAGCACTTGAATCTTTTCTAACAAAAAGCATTGTGATGAATGGAGCAATAAAAGCACCTATTGCAAATATACTATGAAGTAAATTAAGGGCCCAGCCCTCTCCTGTTGCAATCTCATTTATAATAGCATTATTAAAGTTACTTACTGCCCCTCTGTTAAGCCCCGTAAAAGCAAATGCTAGGGCTAATAGGAAATGGTTACCAGTTGTTATCATCAGTAAGAATCCAACCACTCCCAAACTACTAAAGAAGACAATACTTCTCCTTCTACCAATATAAAGTGGTAATACTCCACCTAAATAACTCGATATTAAGGCTCCTACAGAATGAGTTGATATAAGAAGTCCTGCAAACTTATAGCTAAGTTCATGTGCATCTCTTATGTATGGGAGAAGTGATCCTATAATTATAGTAATTATTCCATTTACAAAAAAAGCATAAAATGAACCTGCAAATATTTGATTTCTTATTTTTTGATTATTTTTTACTTTCATTCGCTTCCCTACCTTTCTTATTATTAGTATAATGTTTAAATATTAATTTGCAAGAAAACTAATATTGATGGTACTTATTAAAAGGCATGAAAGTAGCTATTAAACAGCTCTTTTCACGCCTTTTATGTAAGAACTATATGTCTATATCATATAGTTTAATCTTATAAATCTTTTTATTACATTATGTTTTTTATTCTATTTAATTTATAAATTCTATATTAAAGTTATAATTATAATACCCTTTTTCTATCCAGTATTCAGGACGAATGTTTTTGGTCCAACCATTATCCCCTCCAAGACCTGTATGTCTATAGTCTAAATTGAGATAATTTCTTTCTTCCCTTTGTAATTCATGGTCATAATTAGCTTTATCACAAGCTTCTATAGAATAGTCATGTACATCAAAATGAAACGGTTCTGCAGATGTAACTTTAACACCTGTACCATGTTCACTTAACACATTAATATAGCGAGCATCTTCTTTTCCACCACACTCAGCTGGTTTTATAAAAGGTACATATTGTTCTTCTACAGTACTTTCATATTTACCGATTAATGAAGATTCTTTTCGATCAACATAATTATCCCATGGTCCTCTACCATACCAATCAATTTTACTTTGATCACCAGGCATTTGTAAAGTTATTCCTATTCTAGGAATTGTGTCAATATCAAAGTTATTAATAACATTTTTATCCACTTCAATACCTTCACTTGAAATACTATACCTACTATTAACAATAAGCATATCTTGATTATATGACGTTTCAGTAAATATAAATATTTGCTGGTCGGAAATAGTATAATCTACTTTACGAACTTCCTTATCAAGATTGTTAAGGCCATGCTTCTTCCATTCAGAACCATAATTTGCATCAGTACCAGTACCTTCATCAATACCTGTAAGAGGGCGATAAAAATTATCGTCTAGTCCTAAGATAATTTCATTATCGTTATATATAACTTGATCAAAATTACCATTGTCTTTATTAAATATAATTTTTGTCTTATTAGCTTCAATAATTATTTCTTGTTCACTTTCTGTTACATTCAAATTAGTCCCTAAGTTGAAATTATAATAGTTTTTAGACATAGAGTTTCTTAATTCAAGTTGTTTTCTGTAAATTTCATAGCCTGCATCTACAAATTCATTCTCTTGCTTTAAAACCACGTAGATATTAACATAGCTTTCTCCTTTAACTTTTGCTTCAAGAAATGAAAGATCTATAACTTCATCCTCTTCGGCTTTCGTGTAAAGGGTTGGTAATTCTCCATGATCTATTACTTCACCATCAGATAATAATTCCCAATTAAAAGTTAGATGACTAAGATCTTTATAAGCATAACGGTTTTTAACCACTACTTGTTCTTCATCATTATAACGGGAAGTTGTTTTCTCAATTTGTACAGGCGCTTGGCAATTTTTAACTTCGTATGCTCCAGGTTTCCAAGTTAAATCTGGAAATACTACTCCATTCAAACACATATCAAGAACTGGATCTACTACAGGTTCATCAAAAGCACCACCGTATACATAATATGGGTTTCCTTCATCATCTTGCTTAATTAATGCCTTATCATGGAAGTCCCATATAAATCCACCTTGAAATCTTGGATACTTTTCTACAAAGTCCCAAAACATCTTAAAGTTTCCATTACTGTTACTTTTAGCATAAGCATATTCACACATTATGAATGGTCGTAAATCACTACTATCAGCCATTACTTCCTCTACCCAATCTTGTTGTGGATACATAGGGGCAATTATATCTGATATATTAGATTTAGGATTTCCAGACTCATATTGAACAACTCTTGTCTTATCATATTCTTTTATCCATCCATACATAGAAGCATGATTAGGTCCAAGACCAGATTCATTGCCTAGTGACCATATAATGACACTAGGATGATTCTTATCCCTTAGAACCATTCTAATTGCTCGTTCCATGTAGGCATTGTTCCATTCTGGTGAATTGCTTAGATATCCACCATATCCATGAGTTTCAATATTAGTCTCATCAACTACATAGAAACCAAGTTCATCACATAAATCATACCATTTAGTTATATGAGGATAATGACTTGTTCGAATTGCATTGAAATTTAATTTTTTCATACATATTAATTGTTCTCGCATCTCTTCTTCAGAAATTGTTCTACCAGTTTCAGGAGAGAACTCGTGTAAATTAACACCACGTACAATTAATCTCTTACCATTTACATATAATACACCATCATTCTTGATTTCAATATGTCTAAAACCTACCTTACTACTTTCAATATCTGTCACATTACCATTATCATCAATAGTTTCAATGACAAGTGTGTATAAATAAGGTGATTCAGAAGACCAAAGTCGTGGATTTTCAATCTTTGCAGATGTAGATGCAACATATTTATTCTCTAAATCATAGCCATATTTATCATAAGGTTTAGTTTCCAGTGTTGTAATCAATTTGTTATCTGCATCATACAAGTATGATTTGGTATAAGTTTCACCATATCTTTTTGTTTTGTTATTTGGCCATAATGTAATCTTTAATTCTGCCTCATTATAATTATCATTCACAAAAATTGTTTCAATTTTATAGTCAAGTAAGCGCTGCTTCTCTTTAGCATATATTCTTACATCTCTATATATTCCTGATAAATGCCAATAATCTTGATCTTCTAAATATGATCCTGAGCAAAATTGTAGCACCTTTACAGCAATTTCATTTTCACCTTCATGAACTGTATGACTAATATCAAAGGATGCATCCAATTTACTATCTTCACTATATCCTATCTCAACTCCATTTATCCAAAGATAAAAACTAGATTCAACACCAGCAAATTCAATAAATATATCTTTTCCTTCATAAAAATCAGCTACCTCAAATTTACTACGATAGCATCCAACCATGTTCTTATTGGTAACATATGGGGCGTTATGGTCGAATACACCTTCTTCTACTTCAATATATGCATTGCTACTTTCTTTTTCAAATGGGTACAGAATATTGGTATAGATTGGTTTCCCATAACCTTGTAATTCTATATTAGATGGTACTTGTATGTCATACCAGCTACTATCATTATAATTTAAATTATGAAAATCTTCCGGAACTTCATCTACAGAATCATAGTAATTAAATTTCCACACACCATTTAAACTCTGTACGTATTTAGATAAATTCCTGTCACCTGTTAAGGCTTGGTCTATAGATTCATAAACTCCATATGGTGTATGCATAGGATAGCGGTTCATTTGCGATATAAATTGATTTTCATATAATTTTTTCATATTATACCTCATTTCTTATTGAATTCATTCTGATTAGTGTTAATTTCTTTATAAAACTTAATATTTAATCTAACTCCATATCAAATACTTTTTAAACTATATTTGATATGGAGTTAGTTTTAACATCTTTAATTAACATTCTAGATTATACAACTATATTAATTACTTAGTTCTATAAACCTTAGTTTCATAAGCTTTTAGACTAATCTCTCCAACTACATTTTCATTTGTATCTACATCTATCATTTCCTGTTTTAGTGATATTTTCTTTTCTTCATGAGCAAAATTCAGTACTATATAGTATGTTACACCATCTTTTTCTCTTACATTTAATTCACAATCCTTATCTAGCTCGATAACATCTTTATGAGGACTTAATATCCCTGTATACTCTAAAAATGCTTCTGTGTTATCTCTTGTAAATGTTCCTCCATAATAAAGTACTTTACCTTTGCCAAATTTGTTTTCTATAAGAGCAGGTTGCCCATCATAGTAATTACTAATATAAGTACCTAATACCTCAGCATCTTCTCCCTCAACTTCTAGGATGTCATTAAATATAGGAGCTTCTATTTTTCTACCATTCCAATCAACATAGATGTCTTCATCGTTTGGTCCTATGGCAGTAAAATCTTTAACTGTTGCTCCAACTAGATCAGTTGCTAATCCTGGCATCTTAGTCATTGGACATTGACCTGTTTCATCTTTTTGACCAGTACGACAGCCCATTATTAAAGTTCCACCGTTTTCAACATAAGTTTCTAACAGTTCAACGTTTTTATCATTTAAAATTAAAGCATGTGGGTAGAATAATACTGGATACTGTTCTAATTCTTCAATTGTAGTATCAGCTTGCAAATATATATAATCTACTGGAGTATGAGTTAATTGAGACGCAACGAAAATTTCCATATTACTTGCTTTATCAATTCTCTTATGCCAATTATCTAATTGTGCATCCCATGTATTATCATAATCCTTGAGAACCCCAAATGTAGCTTTGTAGTTAGCTCCTGTCATAGGTTTAAGTTTTTCAACTCGTTTACTAATCTTCTTTACTTCAGCAAGTTTTCTATTATCGCTATTATCATAATCAAGAATTCCATGCCAATACATCTCTGTTCCTTTTGTGCAAGTTCTCCATCTAAAGAAACTTATAAAATCTGCTCCATGAGCTATACTTTGCATTACCCACAACATCATTTGTCCTGGTTTAGGAGATGGTGCTTCCATGCGAGTATTCCAGCCATTTGCTCCAGACTGTTGTTCCATTATGCCAAAGTGTGGACAAATTGATCGTACTTCATTTAAATTACTGCTCCATTTACGATCATTTAGTGTAGTATTATTCTTTGGATCTTCACCTAAAGCATATGCAAAGTTTGGATATGAATCATATGTATATACGTCTATAGTTTCTTTTGCTAATTTATGATTATCTAAATTACCAAATCTTCCATTAGTAGTAATATAATCTCCTTCTTTAATATATTTCACCAATATATCACTTTGCATTTTACAGAAATTAATTGCACTTTCTGAAATAAATCTACTAAAGTCTAATACTTGATGAGGATTATTGGAATTTTGGATAACTTTTCTAGGAACATAAATTTCTTCCCAATCAGTATAAGTTTGATTCCAAAATACTGTTCCCCATGCTTCATTTAGATTATCAAGTGTTTTATATTTCTTTTGAAGAAATTCACGGAAAGCAATTGTATCACTTTCTGAATAAAATTCATTTAATTCACAATTAAGTTCATTATCTATTTGCCACCCAATAATATTAGGATGTTGGCCATAATGTTCTCCTAGTTTTTCAACTATACGACTTGATAATTCTTGATATTTCTTTGAGTTATAATTATAATGCCTTCTTGCACCATGCCTATATAAAACTCCATCAATTGTACTGTTTAAAACTTCAGGATATTTCTCTGTCAGCCAAGCTGGAGGAGTCGCAGTTGGAGTACCAAATATTACTTTCATCTCCATCTCTTGAGCAACATCCATAAAATCATCAAAAAATTCAAATGTAAAGTTACCTTCGGTAGGCTCAAACTTGCTCCATGCAAACTCAGCAATACGAACAGTTTCTATGCCTGATGAGCGCATACGTTCTAAGTCAGATTTCCACAATTCTCGATCCCAATGCTCTGGATAATAACAAGTTCCTAATGACATTTCATCCCATTGAAAATTTTGTTTTTTATTCATATTATCTTCTCCTTAAATTGTTATACCTTGATTAACTTTGTTTTATATATGATCTTTTATAAAATTATTACGCTCATACTCAAGGGGTATAATAAATATTACTTCTGTTCCATTATTTTCTTTGCTTAAAATTTGGAATTCGCCTTCATCCCCATATATTAGTTTTAGTCGTCTATAGACATTTTTTATACCTAGCATTTCATTATCTTCTTTTAAAACACATTTAACATATAATTCTTCAAGTTGCTTCTTTGACATTCCCACCCCATTATCTTTAATTTTAAAAAACAGCTTGTTTGAAATAGTCTTTATCTCTATTAGTAAATTCCCACTACCAACAAGGGGCTCTAACCCATGAGTAATTGCATTCTCTACTATTGGCTGTAGTAAGAAATTTGGCATTATATACTTTAAAGTTTCTGCCTCAACTTCGTAATTTACTTTTATCTTATTGCCAAATCTGTATTCCTGAATAGACAAAAAGTTTTTAACACTTTCTAGTTCTTCTTTAACAGTTATAAATCTAGCGCTCTTAAGATTAGCTCTCAGTAAATCTCCCAAAGCTATTACCATTTCGGAAATCTCATCTTCGCCATGTATGATTGCAGTCCAATTAATAGTATCAAGGGTGTTATATAAAAAATGTGGATTAATTTGCATTCTTAAGGTGTCTATCTCAGCTTGCTTTTGCGAAATTTCCATCAACAAAACCTTATCTATTAGTGTTTCAATTTTATCTGCCATATTATTGAATTCATTACTCATTTGACCTATTTCATCATTAGAAGTTATCTCTATCCTTTTAGTTAAGTCTCCTTTACCAAAAGCATTTACAATCTGCAAAAAGCGCTTTGTAGGTTCTGTTAATTTCTTTATAAGTAATACTCCAATTATGATACTAACTACAATGGCAATTAAACTTATAAACATAATACGCCGATTATTTTCTTGTAACTGTTGAGTTAATTCATTTTCTTTTATAGTTGCTAAGATTGACCAGTCATTTATCAAAATGTTATCTAAGCGATAAATAACATTACCTAACTCTTTATCATTAGCATAAATATTAACATCTCTGCTATTATTATGAAGAATTTCCCTGGGTATAAATTCACCTATCATATCATATTTATTACTACTTATAATTTTTCCATTTGAATCAACAATATATGAAAAACTATCATATTCAGTGGATAACTTTTCTATAACATTACTAATATATTCGTTGTCAAATATTAAATTAATATAGCCTATTGGGCACATTGTTTTTAAGTCAAGAATAGCACGTTGGACAGATATATCATTCCCATCTTCTATAAGTCCCCAAACACTTGAACCATTAAATTCATAAACTTGATCTTTGTCATAAATTCCCTCAGCATCTTTATATATCTCTTTTTGAATAATTATTTCTTCTCCTGAGTCTGATACTACACTTAAGGATTTTATATAATTATTATTTAAAATTTTGAGTTCTAACTCTGACCTAATATATTTAATAAGGAGCTGAAATTCATATTCATCAAGATTGCCTTCGTTTATTATTGGTAAGTAATGTTGAATTCCTGAATTAGTTAAGATTTCATATGTTATATCTTCAGCACTATATATTCTTTCGTTTAAACTATTTGAGGTTTGACTAGTAATGTCTTTGAAATATATTTCAAATTTTTCTAATGAGTCTTTTCTTGACATATTGATTGATAATATTATTACAATAGTTCCCATCAATAAAATTATTGATGTGAAAATTATTATTATCTTTTGTCCAATTTTAAGAGGTCTCTTCTTCATTTTTCCACTTCTATCTACCCATTTTTTAACTTTGTATAGCATCTAGTATCTCAATAAATTTTAATTTGACTGGTTTCTTTTTATATTCGCTAGGCGTAGTACCAAAAGCTTTTTTAAACACTTGACTAAAATATCTTTGATCACTAAAGCCATTTTGTTCACAAACACCACAGATACTATCATCATTATTTTCCAACATATGAGCTGCATGTGTTAATCTCACCGATGTTAATATACTACTAAATGTGTAACCTGTTTCGCTCCTAATAAATCTAGAGATATATGTTGGTGTAAAATGAAAATATTCAGATAATAAATTTAAATTTATATCTTTATCATAATACTTTATTATAAATTGTAGCATTTCCTTTGCTTTAGTACTTAAATATCCAAAATTGGATATTATTTTTTCTTCAAAACTAAAATCTTCACTTATACTTTCATACTCACACACAATTTTCTCTTGATATCTTTGTTCTTTTAGAGCACACATTGCACTATATACAGTTTCCATTACCTCTTTAGGTTTAACTGGTTTTAATATATAATCAAAAACTTCTGTTCTAATCGCTTTTTGTGCGTATTCAAAGTCTGAATAGCCTGATAAAAGAATTATTTTTGTATCTTCACAAGATTCGCAAATATAGTTTGATACATCCAATCCAGTAGCCCCTGGCATTTTTATATCAGATATGACAATATCGACAGAATGTTTTTTTATAACATCAATTGTTTCAATCCCATTTTTAGCTAATAATACTTTTTTAATACCCAAATCTCCCCATGAAAGAGATTCTAATCCTTTCCGTATCATAATTTCATCATCTGCTATCAGTAATACCATAGTTCATCACCTTCTATTTTAGCCTTTTACAGCTCCAGCAGCCATTCCTTCCATAATCCTATCATGTAAAAATATATAGACCACAATTGCAGGAATGATTGATATCATAACTGCCGCTATCATAGTAACATAATCAGTCGCATATTGTCCTTGAAAGGCTGTTAAACCTACAGGTAGTGTCATTTTTGACGTATCTGTTAGGAAAATCTGTGGTAATAATAGATCATTCCAAGCATTAATAAAAACAATTACTGCAACAGTAACTATTGGAGATTTCGATAATGGCATAACAATTCCTCCAAATATTTGGTAAATATTACAACCATCAATTACAGCAGATTCTTCTATTTCCCTTGATATTGTATTCATAAAATTCGTAATAATAGCGATTGCTAAGGGAAAACTAGTGGCTACGTGGGGAATAATAACTGCCCAGTGTTGATTGAGTATACCCATATGTTTAAACATATTAAATAAGGGAATAATCATTGCGTATATTGGTATCATCATACCCAAAAGAAATATATTGTACACAAGATTTGAAAGCTTCCATGTCATACGTGATATAGCAAAAGATACCATAGAACTAAGTATAATTGTAATGAATACTGTTGCTACAGTAACGATTACTGAGTTCCCAAAATAAGTAAGTACTTTACCCTCTACAATTGCCCTTATATAGTTTGTAAATTGCCATTGATTTGGTAGACTCCAAGGACTAAAGAATAATTCTTCATTCGTTTTAAATGAAGTAATAAAAAGCCAAACAATTGGAAATATACATATAATTGCAAAGGAAATTAATGCTATATATTTTAAAATATCTATTATTGTATACTTGATTTGTAATTTCACTTATGTCCTCCCTTCTAAAACTCTACTTCTTCTGATTTAAATACCTTATTCGAAATCACTACAGAAAGCACACATAATAATAACAGAATTACTCCAATTGCTGCTGAATATCCATATCTTAAGGTTCTAAACCCTTGATAATACATATATGTGGACATTACTTCCGTCGCATGATTTGGTCCACCACCTGTCATTACCGATATTAAATCATAATACTTTAGAGAACCTGTAATAATAAGTACTGCATCAACTTTTAGTATAGGTTTAATTAAAGGAAAAGTTATATGGCGGAATTGATGCCAAGCATTTGCTCCATCAATTTTTGCAGCCTCTACCAATTCACTGGGTATGTTTCTCATAGCAGCTAATTGAATAATCATATGGTAACCTACATACTGCCACATAATAACAACTATTATACTAATTAGAGCAGTATTTTTGTCTGCTAACCATTGATGTTGTAGTTGTTCCAACCCAATTATCTCTAAAAAACTATTGACTAGTCCAAACTCGGAATTATAAATGTAGGTCCAGGTCAATCCAACAGCAACCCCACTAATTACGCATGGTAAAAAAAATGTTGTTTGGAAAAACTTACCACCCCTTGGTTTTTGATATATAAGATAAGCAAAAAGCAAAGAAATTGGTAAATGAGCTAGTAAAGAACCTATTACCATCAATATGTTATTCTTTAAAGCTTGTAAAAATATTTTATCCTTAAATAAATTTAAATAGTTTTTTAAACCTACAAATTTACTTGGACTCATTAAATCTGTTTGAAAAAGGCTTAAGTATATATTATATACAATTGGAACAAGAGCAAACAAAATATATACAACCAAAGCAGGAAGCACAAAGACTAAAATACTTCTCTTGTTTTCAAATATTTTTTTCATGTTATTCTCCTTACGCTAATATCTTAATATTATTAATAATTATTCCCTAGAAGTTTTCTAGGGAATAATTATTAAATTTCTTAACGATCTGCATTCGCTTCAGCAAATGCTTGAAGTTCGTCAAATACTTCTTGCGGATCTTCACCAGCACAAATAGCTACACATGAATTATTAAACTCTGTACCTTCGCCAGCTCCAAAAGCTCTATCCCACCATGGTGCTAAGGCAACCTGTTCAATAGAAAGCCCTATAACCTCAGCATATAATGGGTCTAATTTTGATTCATCTATTTCAAATACTCCTGCTGGCATTCTTCCTACTTCATATAACAATTTTAGTTGATTTTCTTCTTTTGTCCAATGTTTTAGAAACTCAATTGCTGCATCTTTATTTTCACACTTTTCTGCTATTGCAAAACTTGTATCCACAGATCCCACTGAAATATTGTTATATTCAGGATTCTTGGCTGGCAAAGTAAATGCTCCGGCTACTTCCCCAATATCTGACTGATAAACTACACTTGAATCCCAAGTTCCTTGAAAATACATGGCAGTCTGTCCTGAAGTAAATAGGGCTGTAGATTCTGATGGACCCATTCCTAAGAAACCATCTTGGAAATATCCCTTTTCAGCCATAGCCTGTATTTCTTCACCTGCCTCAACATGAGCTGGGTCATTCCATTTTCTTTCACCTTCGTTAATACCATCGAACAGTTCAATTCCTGCTATACCATTAGAAATCTGTTGAACTAGCTGTGCAGGTATCCAAGCATCTTGACCACACATTGCCATAGGCGTAACACCATTTTCTACTAGTGTATCACATAATTGAAGGAATTCTTCATATGTTTCTGGTACTGATACACCATTTTCCTCAAATATTTCCTTGTTATAAAACATGGTGGCTATAGTTTTTTGAGTTGGTATTGCATATACTCTATCATCATAAGTCAGAACTTCTATAGTTCCATCAGAAAAAGTTTCTACCCATTCTGGATCTTCTTCCAAATATGAAGTTATATCAGCAACTTTGCCACCTCTAACAAATGGTTCTAAATATTCTAATTCCCAAGTGAAAAATATATCAGTTGGTGAATCGGAAGCCATTAGTGTTGCAAGTTTTGTTTTATATTGTTCATTTTCGTAAAATTGTTCTTCAATAACTACCCCAAGGTCATTTGTTTCATTAAACTCTTCAATAATTGATACGTAAATTGGTGTTTGAGGATCTGATTCAGTACTGTTAAGCATCATTGTCAATACTTCTTTTTCAGCACTTTCACCAGCATCACTACTTTCTGTAGTGTCTCCCCCACTACCATTAGTTTCATCATCAGTACCCGAACTACTTTGACATCCCATAAACATAGTCATCATAATAGTAATACATAATGCAATTAGTATTTTTTTCTTCATAAGTAACCTCCATCTTTTTGTTTGTTTTCGTTGTTTTTTTGTTCAAATTAATCATATAATGCTTGACTTTTTATAACAATGCATCTTTTTGACCTAAATGTTTATTTTTTTGCTCTTAATGCCTATTATTTGTTAATATTTGCAATATATCGCTTTTTTATCATAAGATATTGACTTTTTTCTCAATAATATTGTGCATTTAATGCGTTTATTTGTGAAAGTGTGTAAAAAATGGGTATTTAAATCCTCAAAACTAATAGAAGATTTTTATATTTTAGGTTATACTTAAATATGGAATAAATATTAGGAGGTAAATGATATGAATTTTGAAAAACTAACAAAATATATTGATTCCCTTAATGAGGAATATGGAATTCCTGCCGCTGATTGTAAGATTACCATGAATCATGAGATAGTATATCGTCACATGGCAGGTTATTCTGATTATGATAATAAGACTCCTCTAACAGAAAACACACTTTTTAGACTCTTTTCTGCTACAAAGCTAGTAACTATGACAGCTGTTTTGCAACAGATAGAGAGAGGTAATCTTGCACTCTATGATGAACTTAGTACATACCTACCAGAGTTTAATCAGATAAAAGTTGCTTATAATTTTGAATCTGGACATCCAGTTAAATGGCCAAAATCAAGTGACCCTTGTTACTTGTCACATAACACAATTAGAATAATTGATCTAATGACTATGACAGCTGGTCTTTCTTATGATACCTTTTCAGAAGAAATCAAAGAAATCAGAGAAAAAAGTAACGATCAGGCATCTACAAGAGAAGTTGTTGCTGAAATAGCAAAGATGCCACTTGTGTATGAACCTAGAACTAGGTATTCTTACGGCCTATGTCACGATGTTTTAGCAGCTGTAGTCGAAGTTACAAGCGGACAGAAATTCTCCCAATATCTAAAGGATAATATATTTGATCCTCTAGATATAGAAGATTTTTATTTCCATTGGCATAATGATAAGAACTTATCAGATAGAATATGTGCCATTTATATGGGGACCAATGATGGTAATGATATTAAACCTGATGATGGTATAATGTCTAATGGCTTTAAGTGTACACCCAAGTTTGAAAGTGGCGGTGCAGGTCTTGCAGGCACTGTTGATTCCTATAGTCTCTTTATTGATGCACTAGCTAATGGTGGAATAGGTGCTAACGGAAACAGAATACTGTCTGAAGATTCTGTAAAACTCTTTACCCTTCCATATACCAAAAAACAAATGAGTAAGGACTTTGCTATGTCTGGTAAAGTTGGGTATGAGTACGGGCTAGGAGTAAGGGTACTTGTTGATGATAAGGCATCCAAATCACCCCTTGGAGAATTTGGATGGGACGGTGCAGCAGGTGCATATGCCTTAGTTGACCCCTTCAACCATATCAGTATCTTTTACGCCCAACACATAATTGATTTTCCTAAGGTTTATGATGAAATCCATCCAAAAATCAGAGACCTTGCATATGAGTGCATGAACATCACAAAATAAATATTATTATCTAAAAATATAGGGTGATGTCCCTTAAGGGACATCACCTTATTTATCTAACTAAACTTTTATATATCATTATTCCAATTTAACAATTGAATCTGACCATTTGGCAGCTAGTTCTTCATCATGAGTAATAACAATAATTATAGTGTTTGTTTCCTTTAGCTTGTTAATTAGTTTACCAAATTGCTTCATATGAAAATAATCCAAACCACTAGTAGGTTCATCAAATATTATTAGCTCTTTACCTGAAAGAAGGGCTGAAGCTATAGCTACTCTTTGCTTTTGACCTTCTGATAAGCTCATAGGATGTCTGTCTTTAAATTCTGTTAAATTTAATATATCAAGTACCTCGTCCATGTATTCTGGATGTTTTGCTCCAAGAAGCACTTCTTCTTCTACTGAAGCACAAAACAACTGATAATTCATATCCTGCATAACCATATAGCTTTTTTTGATCAATTCTTTGCTAGTAATTTCTTTACCAGCCCATATAATTCTACCACTAAGAGGTTTTTGAAGACCTGTTAATGTGTTTGCCAGAGTTGTTTTACCTATTCCATTTGAACCAATTAACGCGGTTACTTGACCTTGTCTAAAACTCAAATTAATACCAGAACATACTTTTTTGTCAGGGTAACCAATGTCTAGATTATCAATTTGTAATAGATCTTTGTTTCCAGTCTTTTTCTTTATATCCTTTTCTTTCAAAGCCTTTCCATCTATTATTTTCTTATATTCTGCTAAATCATTTGAACGAAGACCCAGACTATGGAGTTCTTTGTTTGATAATTTGTTAAATTCTTCATTAGACCACTCTTGTACAATTTGACCTTCTTTAAGCATGATATAGCGATCCACCAGGTCCTTAGCCCAGGATAAACGATGCTCAAATATGATAATTGTCGTCCCCTTCTTTTTAAGAAGTTCAATCATATCATGTATCCTTATTATGGCATCTTGGTCTAGATTACTAGTAAGCTCATCTAAGATAAGTAGCTTTGGATCTGTCATATTAGCTGATACAAAGGCAATCTGTTGTTTTTCGCCCCCTGATAATTTAAATATGTTTCTATTAAGTAAATGGCTAGTTCCAAATGCTTGTGATTTTTCTTTAATTTTGTCTAATATTTTATCAGGATCTATACCCATATTCTCTAAGGGAAATGCTAATTCACTAGTCGTATCAACAGTGAAGTGTTGAGTTTTAGGATTCTGAAAAACACTAGCAACAATAGGAACATAGTCTTCTATACTACTTAAACCTGCTCTTAAGTTAAATACATCTAAACTTCCTGTTAAGTCGCCTTCTACATAATTTGGACTAATTCCATTAAGTAAGCGGGCAAAAGTTGACTTACCACATCCACTTGGACCACATATTAATATGCATTCACCCTGACTTACCTTTAAGTTAATGTTTTTTAAAAAAGGACTTTCTGTATGCAAGTATTGAAAGGAGACATTTTCACTTAGTATTACATCTTTCATAGGATTACACCTCCTAAATACAATCCAAAAAGTACAATTATAATTAGCAAGTAAATCCAGTCATATCCAGTCATTTTGAGGGATACAATTGACGTATGTCTTCCTGGCAATGATAAGCCCTTAGTCAAGGCAGATACAGTTAGATCCTCTGCCACTTCTGTCCCATTCATTAATAAAGGAATTAGAATGAATTCTAAGGTTTGCATAGGGTGTTTTATCAGATCAGTAAAACTCCTTCCTATACCTCTAAAAGCCATAGCATTTCTAATATATTTATAATTCTCAGATACAGTAGGGAAAAATCTCGCAATAACTGCAATAGGAATAAGAAGCCAATTAGGTGCATTTAACTTCTTAAGAGCTGCAATCAAGTCACTAACTGGCGTGGTTTTCATGAAATAAAATCCAGCGATAATACAGGGCATCAAAATTCTAAGACCTTTACTTAAGAATGACACAATATATAATAAAAACGGACCTTCTACATAAGGTAAAAGGTATATAGAAGCTGAAACTTGAACACTATAAATTAGTATAAATGTAATTCCTGATTTATAAAGTCCTGCTACAAGCAATGGAAACACATATATAAGTATAATTATCGTTTCAAAAGTAAAACTCATAGATACTCTAATGTTGATAATTCCCAAAATTAATAATATTATTTTTGTTCTTGGATCAAGTATTCGTGTCATTAAATAATTCCTGCTTTTTCAAAATGTTTTTCCATCATCTTCTGTCCAAACAAACCACCAATAATCGCTGCTATAATTATAGAAATAATTAATATTGTAAATGTTGTTTGTGATATATTTGCAAATGCTCCTTCTATATAAACAGCATCTCTTTTATGTTCAACAAGCTCACCAATATACATGTCTGGGAAAATAAACATTGGTAAAGCTGGACCACAAATTCCAAATGAAAATACTATATAACTTACTAACAAGCCTATTTTACTTTTATATTTAAATGCGTAAGCAACACCATCAGCAATTACGGAAAATACCACACTAATAAGTAATGCGCCTGGAAATCTCCCCATGATAAGGAAAAATAATCCCATAATAATTCCCATAATAGAAAGTGCCCCAAAACGTGGTACTTTTGCTGTCATTAGCATAAATACTGAGCCTGATATCA
>CAZXSM010000043.1:0-18994 GCA_964643255.1 uncultured Lachnospiraceae bacterium | reverse complement strand
TATAAGTCCCTCTATCTTGACATTTGTACTAAGACACATTACAATAATATATATATTAGCAAAACCCTAGCTGTTGCAGGTACTCCATTTGCACCAGCCCTTTTTTTTGCATATCAAACTATATCAATTTGTATCAGGCTTTACAATCTACACAAGCCTTTATAAAGTGATGTCGGGCTTTTTTATTTTATATAAATAGCCTATCAATTCTCTTCATATAAATTGATTTCACTATAAACAAAACTTAATAGGAGGAAAATAGGTGGAAAATATAAAAGAAAATAAAATGGGTACAATGCCCATAAAAAGATTGCTATTCTCAATGTCAGTTCCTATGATGTTATCGATGATTGTACAAGCATTGTATAATATTATAGATAGTATGTTTGTTGCCCAAATAAATGAAAATGCTTTAACCGCTCTAACGTTAGTATTCCCATTACAACAACTTATGATCGGTATTTCAGTAGGTACTGGGGTAGGTATGAATGCCCTACTATCTAGAAGTCTTGGTGAGAAAAAATTTGAAAAGGCTAATTTATCTGCAACTAATGGTATGTTTCTTGCCATAGTGTGGTCTATAGTCTTTGCCATAGCTGGTCGTTTATTTGGATACCAATTTGTTATATCCCAAACTAGTGATCAACAAATCATTAGTTATGCTATGGATTATTTAAATATTATAACCATGTTTTCGTTTTCCAGTTTTATACAGGTTACATTTGAACGACTATTACAGTCTACAGGACTTACGGTATATAGTATGGTTTCCCAGTTAGTTGGTGCCATCATTAATATTATACTGGATCCAATCCTGATTTTTGGACTACTTGGTTTCCCAGCAATGGGAGTAACTGGTGCAGCTATTGCAACTATTATAGGTCAATTACTAGGTGCTGGCGTTGGACTATATTTCAATCTTGCTAAAAACAAAGAACTTGATTTATCTATAAGAAATTTCAGACCTGACTGGGGCATAATTAAAGATATATATTCTGTAGGAATCCCATCAATTCTAATGCAGACAATAGGTTCATTCTTAACCTACTTTATGAATAATCTATTGATTGCCTTTACACCTACTGCAGTGTCTGTGTATGGTATTTATTTTAGACTACAAAGTTTCGTATTTATGCCAGTGTTTGGACTAAATAATGGTATGGTTCCTATAGTTGCTTATAACTATGGTGCTAGAAACAAACAAAGGATTCTTGATACAATCAAGACCAGCATAATTACAGCCGTTATTATTATGTTACTTGGTTTTGGAATGTTCCAATTAATCCCTGATAAGTTGCTAGCCTTATTCAATGCTTCTGATGAAATGCTCGAAATAGGAGTTCCTGCTCTAAGAATAATAAGTTTCAGCTTTTTATTTGCAGGCTTTTCTATTATTGCTGGTTCAGTATTCCAGGCACTTGGAAATGGAGTTTTATCTTTAATAACCTCAATTACTAGACAGCTAATCTTTATTTTACCTTTAGCTTATTTATTTGCAAAATATGTTGGATTAAATGCAGTGTGGGCCTCAATTCCAATTGCTGAGATAAGCTCACTTGTTTTGAGCGCCATCTTCTTAAGGTATATCTTGAATAAAAAAGTCTACGTCATGGAGGATTAGAGGGATTTAAATTATCGGAAAACAGTTTTACAACATACAAGGGGACAGTTTCTGTGTATTAATATCTTAATATACAAAAAACTGTCCCCTATCTTTATTTGAATTCTTAAGTTGGCTACTATACTATTACCTATATTAAATTGATGGCGAGAATCTATAGTTTACTTACAAATTCTTCTCCATATTTAACTAATCTTTCTCTTTCATCTTGATCAGGAACCCAAAGTGAGCGAACTCCATCATCAACAAGTTCAAATCCTGCTCCAGTTAGAGATTCGCTTAGTTGTTTTACAACTTCTCCGCTCCACCCATAGCTACCAAATGCAGATGCTTTTTTCTTTTTAAATTTAAGGCCTTTAATATATCCTAAGATTCCAGTAATTGAATGCATGGCTCCGTTATTTACAGTTGGAGAACCTACAAGTATTGCTTTTGATTTGAATATTTCTGTTGCTACATCATTCTTATCATATTTACTTGTATTGCAAAGCTTAACAACTACGTCATTATCAGCATTTTGAATTCCTTCTGCAATTGCTTCAGCCATTTTTCTTGTGGAATTCCACATAGTATCATAAAGGATTGTTATTTGATTTTCTTGATAATTATCTGCCCATTCTAAATATTTTTCAATAATTTGAGTAGGCTTGTCTCTCCAAATTACACCATGGCTTGTAGCAATCAGGTCAACCGGTACATTAAGGTCTAAGACTTCTTTAATCTTTCTTGTAACCATAGGGCTAAATGGTGTTAATATATTAGCGTAATACTTGATTGCTTCTTCATATATTTCAGCTTCAAGATTTGCATCATTAAATAAGCTTTCTGTAGCAAAATGTTGACCAAATGCATCGTTACTAAATAGAATGCTTTCTCCAGTCATATAAGTAAACATAGAATCAGGCCAGTGAAGCATAGGAGCTTCAATAAATATTAGCTGGTTATCATCTCCGATTTCTAAGGTATCACCAGTCTTTACTGTCACAAAGTTCCAGTCTTCATGGTAATGTGCTTTTAAATGTTCTTGTCCTTTTGCTGTACAATAAATAGGAGTATCTGGTATTTCCCTCATTAATTCTGGAAGGGCACCAGAGTGATCTATTTCAGCATGGTTAGAGATTATATAATCAATATCATTTAAATCTATCTCTTCTTTTAATCTTGTAACAAATTCTTCATCATATGGTTCCCAAACTGTATCTATTAAAACATTCTTCTTATCTCTTATTAAATAAGCATTATAAGTTGAACCTCTATGAGTAGATAATTCTGGTCCGTGAAAACTTTCTAACTCCCAATCAACCTTTCCAACCCAAGTTACTTTATCTGTTATTTGTTTTCCCATTTTTACCTCCATATTCTTTTTGTCATAATGTTAGAAAATATTTTGTTTTTACATGGTATCTTTTTCTAGCAACTTAATTTTATTATATCAAACATCTTATTATTATCAACATATATACTTAGCATTACCTTGTTTTTATATTTAACTCAAAAAATTTTA
Organism: uncultured Lachnospiraceae bacterium; assembly: GCA_964643255.1. GTDB lineage: Bacteria > Bacillota > Clostridia > Lachnospirales > Lachnospiraceae > JAAYRG01. The sequence continues at coordinate 15,869 of CAZXSM010000043.1, read as the reverse complement.
AAAAATGAAGTCCCTTGTTTTAAAACAAGAGGCTTCATATCTTTTTAATGCAAACATATTAATAATAAATTGCGAAACTAAAGTTTTGTCAGTAGGAGTACAAGATGTTTCGCAATTATCTACAAATAGTTTAATTCAACTTGTCACGAAGCACCATTTGCAGGATTCCACCATGACGATAGTAATCCATCTCAACTTCTGAATCAAATCTAGCAATGGCTGAAAATTCTGTAGTGCTACCGTCTTTAGCCTTAGCTGTAACCTTTAACACGTCTCGTGGTTTAACATTATCATCAATTTCAACTGAATAAGTCTCTTTCCCTGTTAAACCAAGTGAAGCTGCAGATTCTCCTTCTAAGAATTGAAGGGGAAGTACACCCATCATCACTAAGTTAGAGCGGTGAATACGTTCATAACTTTCAGCGATTACTGTCTTTATTCCTAGAAGATTAGTTCCTTTAGCAGCCCAGTCACGAGATGATCCCATTCCATAATCTTTGCCTGCAAGAACTACAAGGCCTGTCCCATCTTCTTTATATTTCATACATGCATCATAGATTGGCATAACCTCGTCTGTTGGTAAATAAGTTGTTAATCCACCTTCAGTTCCTGGAGCCATTTGATTACGTATTCTAATATTTGCAAATGTTCCTCTCATCATAACTTCATGATTTCCACGTCTAGAACCATAGGTGTTAAATTCTTCTTCTGGAACACCATTGTCAAGTAAATACTTGCCTGCCGGTGTGGACTTTCCAATTGCCCCTGCTGGAGAAATGTGGTCCGTTGTTACAGAATCACCTAGCTTACCAATAACTCTTAAACCATCTAATGACTCAATTGCTTGAGGGTCTTTAGATAAATTATCAAAGAATGGTGGGTTTTGAATATATGTGGAATTTTCATCAAAGTCATATAGAGGGCTATCATCAATTTCAATGCTATTCCATAATTCGTTTGATTTATATACATTACTATATTCTTTTTCAAATGATTCAGGTTTAACATTTTCAGCTATAGCCTTTGTTAATTCTTCTGCATCTGGCCAAATATCCTTAAGATATATATCATTTCCTTCTTTATCTTTACCTAGGCTATCTTCCTGCAAATTAATATTTACTGTACCAGCAAGAGCATAAGCAACTACTAGAGTTGGTGATGCCAAGTAATTGGCCTTAACGTTTTGGTGAATACGTCCTTCAAAGTTTCTGTTAGCTGATAGCACTGAAGTTACTACCAAGTCATTGTCTACTATTGCATCTTCAACTTCTTTAACTAGTGGGCCTGAGTTACCAATACAAGTAGCACAACCATAACCTACTGTATTAAATCCTAGTTTGTCTAGATATTTTTGTAGGCCTGCCTTTTCTAAATAGTCTGTTACCACTCTTGAACCAGGTGCTAGTGAAGTTTTTACATGGGCTGGAACTTCCAATCCTTTCTCTACTGCATTCCTAGCAAGAATTCCTGCCCCTATCATAACCATAGGGTTTGAGGTGTTAGTACATGAAGTAATTGATGCGATAACAACTGACCCTGTACCAACTGTAGAAGTTCTTCCGTCAGAAAGCCTTACTTCAACCTGTTTGTCAAATTCAGCATCTGTCAAGCCATGGCCTGAATTACCAACTGGGCTAGTAATAGATTCTTCAAATGCTTCTTTCATATCACTTAGGGATATACGGTCTTGTGGACGCTTTGGCCCTGCTAGGGAAGTTTCTACTGTACCTAAGTCTAATTCTATAGTCTCTGTATAAGCTGGTGTTTCTCCTTCTGATGTATAGAACATATCATTTGCCCTTAGATAGGATTCTACTAGTTTTATATGGTCATCAGACCTACCAGTTAATTTCAAATATTCAAGGGTTTTTTCATCTGCTGGGAAGAAGCCACAAGTAGCACCATATTCAGGAGCCATGTTAGCTATAGTTGCCCTATCTGCAAGAGATAAGTTTCCCATACCCTCACCGAAGTATTCTACAAACTTAGCTACCACTCCATGTTCTCTCAAGATTTGAGTAAGTCTAAGAGCAAGGTCTGTTGCTGTAACTCCTTCTTTAAGTTGTCCTGTTAAACGCACTCCAACTACATCAGGAACTGTGAAATATGAAGGTTGTCCAAGCATTCCTGCTTCAGCTTCAATTCCTCCAACTCCCCAACCTAGAACTCCTAATCCATTAATCATAGTTGTATGTGAATCAGTTCCAACTAATGAATCTGGGAAAATTGTTGTTACTCCGTCTGCTTCTGTTTGGGCAACTACACTTGCTAAGTATTCAAGGTTTACTTGATGAATAATTCCCGTTGCTGGTGGAACTACATTAAAGTCCTCAAACACTTCCTGAGCCCAACGTAAGAATTCATAACGCTCTGAATTTCTTTTGAATTCAATCTTCATGTTTTCATCAAGAGCTTCTTCTGTCCCAAATTTATCAACTTGTACAGAGTGGTCAATAACTAAATCAACTGGGATTTCTGGGTTAATTTTGTTAACATCCCCACCAAGCTTGTTCATAGCATCTCTAAGGGCTGCTAGGTCAACAACTGCTGGCACACCAGTAAAGTCTTGCAATATAACCCTAGCTGGCTTAAATGGTACCTCTTGGCCATCATAGTCATTTTTTGTCCAGTTAGCTAAGTTACGGATATGTTCTTCCTTAATAGCATGTCCATCATATTGGCGTAAAACTGACTCTAATAATACTCTAATAGAATAAGGCAAACCTTTTATATCATAACCTTGGTCTTTTAGTGAGGAAATACTATAGTATTCATATGTTTTACCATTTTCATGTAACTGCTTTTTTGATTTTTTACTTAAATTGTTATTCATAAACATCCCTTTCTTAATAATCTATGACATTAATATGTTACTTGTTAAGTCCTTAATAACTTCAGCCGCTATTATTAAACCAGCTACAGGCGGTACAAAAGACGTACTTCCAGGACTTGCACATTCTTTTCTGTCAGCGTTTTTATCAAGTTTCCTAATTGGCCTTATACTTTTTTCTTTAGAGTAAACTACTTTCAAATGTTTTATACCTCTAGCTCGCAACTCTCGTCTCATTACCCTTGCCAAGGGACAAGTGCTTGTTTCGTATATATCTACAACTTCTAGCTGGGTGGGATTAAGTTTATTACCAGCTCCCATAGAACTTATAACAGGAACACCTGCCTTTTGTGCCTTACTTATTATCTCCAACTTAGCTGTTACAGTATCTACTGCATCTACTACATAGTCATATTTAGAAAAATCAAATTCATTAGAGTTTTCTGGCAAGAAAAAAGATTTATAACTATGTATTTTAGCCTTGGGATTGATATCTAAAATTCTCTCTTCCATAACATCAACTTTATATCTACCAATAGTACTATTAGTAGCTATTATCTGCCTATTGATATTGGATACAGACACCTTATCCTTATCAATTATATCAATTTCTCCTATTCCTGTCCTTACTAATGACTCTACTACATATCCGCCAACTCCACCAATTCCAAAAACTGCCACCCTGGAATTTTCAATTTTATCCATGGCTTCTTGACCAAGAAGTAAAGCTGACCTTGAGAATGCACTTTCTGCTACCATATACTATTCCTCTTCTATTCTATCATATTCATCTAAAAAATGATGCACTTTACCACCCTTTTTATATGCAATAATTGTTTCCAAGTTAACATTTTCAACACTTTTAAATATACGAGAATCTATACTATCATCAATAGATCTCAGATATGCTATTAAGTCCTTTATCTCTTTCTTATGCGATTTATCAGTATCTAGACTAGATTTATGATCAACAAAGAACAAGTTGTTATATTCTGCCCAAGTAACTATATCTTCTTTCTTAATTGAAAAGATAGGTCGAATAAGTTCCATTCCTTCAAAGCTTTGACTTCGAACTTTTGGCATAATAGTCTTAATTTGAGAATTATATAATATTCCTATTAATATCTCCTCTACAACATCATCAAACTGATCTCCAATAGCTATTTTATTACATCCTAAATCCCTAGCCTTACTATATAAGAATTCTAATAATACTTTATAATATAAATCACCTTGGACTTCATTAATTTTATCTTCTTCCTCTTTTTCTAATTCAACTATCTCTATAGGAATATTCATTATTTGAGCATTCTCTTTGATTTTCCTAATATCTTTATCTTTATATTCTAGATTTAAGAATATAAAATTCTGCTCGAAATTAATCTGTCTATGTCTATATAATTCCTGCATAAGTTTTGCAAGCAAAAAGGAATCTCTGCTACCAGAGATACAAATCCCTATCTTATCCCCATCTTCTATCAATTCATAGCTATTAATAGCCCTAACAAACTTTCTCCAAATACTTCTTCTATATCTTTTAACAATACTTTTCTCTATCTCTTTATAGCGGTTCAAGACAATATCTCTCTTTCTAACAAATTCTTCTCTAAAAATATATCCGTTACCTATCTTATATTTTTCAAGGAATTTTGTCAACATTCTTTATGTCCATTGAAGAAGTAATGTCTGCTAATTTCTTATTACAATCATATATTGATAACTTATCTTGTCCACTGCCTATTTCAAACACAGGCTCATAAGTTTTGATAATGTTTTTCTCATTTGATTGATAGTCCTGGCTATCCCGATTATGTCTGTCTACTATAATATATCTAATATTATTTTTCCTAACCATCCTGTCTAGTTCTTCTGGAGAATCAGCTTGGTACATAGCTTTAACCTGAATATCCCTTTCTTCTGTATTATATCCAGCCGACCATGCAAAATACTGCCAGCCTTGATAAAGGGATGGCCCCCCTAATACAACTTGATTAAGGGCATAAGGACCACTTAGGAAAATGTCCCGACTATCAGTGTTTTCCTCTATCCATTTTGTTAGGTCATGGTTCATATCTAGGCTTACACTTCTTCTATTACTCCTTACAAGGGTTGTAAAGTCATAGACACCAGTACTTGTAAGAAGTATAACTAAAACTATAGCTATACCCTTATACATATATGACTTCTTCTTAAAATTATTTACCACAAAATCAGCTGCATATATCCCTAAGACCATAATAGATATCATCAAATACTTGTGGTTAACAGTTACATCCCTTGTTAAAGATAGGGTGAATGTTATAATAGCTGGCCCTAAAAAAGCAAGCATAATAGATCTATCCACATCTTTCTTGATTATAAATGCAATTATCAACAATATTGGCAAAATCCCCAACAATTCAAATATATATTTAACTACATTAAATATATTTGGATTTTCCACTATAAATCCAAAGTTGATTTCCGGTGATATAGGGGATCCCTTTATGAAAAATGTTGATTGAAGGAGGGATAGACCTGTGGCTATAAGTGCAGTAATTAAGTATTCTAACCTATTAGAAGAAAAGATAGCCATAATAAACAAGACTGATATAAGGGCAATTAAGGTGGCTCCATTCCAAAAAGCGATAGAACCTGCCAAGAGACCAGCACATATTGCAAACCTATAATCCCTTACAAGCCAGCCTTCTTTAGTAAAAAAGATAGTTTTTGTGTATTTCTTAATATCCATAACTTGTCTATCTGATTCTTCTTTTATATTATCAAACATCTTATATAATCTTGGCATAAACAGTATGATAACAAGGAGAAAGACCGCTAGAGAAAAGGGGAAATGTCTCTGATTACAATATACATTCAAGTTCCACAAACCCCAATCTTCATTAGGGGTATAGCTTATATAATCAAGATTATTTATTAAAACAGATAGCTTATTTTCATCCCTTGGAATATCAGCCAAATACCTAAAAAAACTTGGTGAACTGCGGAAGGTAAAAAGCAAGCCTGTCAAGTATCCAACGCTTTTCTTACCTGATATCTTAACAGCTAAAACATATAAGAGTAGATAGGTTGACATTAGTCCCATCACACTAGGTATATTAAGGGCTAGATCCAGTCTCAATCCCAAAAACTCCAAGTTACCAACTAAAAAGAAGAACATAAAGTGATATCTTACATCCTCACCTGCATAAAATGTGTACCAAGTAGGAAAGTTATTGCCCTTAGAAAAAGATCTTATCATACTTAAATGGGGCGAAAAGTCGCTATATACAGTAAAACCAACATGGATTATATTATCTACAATATAAAAGGTGTAAAACATTAGAAAGACTGATATAAGTGTAGTTAGGAACAAGTATATGACTTCTCCTCTAGATAAGTTTGAAGTATGGTCTGTCTTCTTATAGCCCTTCCATGCAAAATATGCAATAGCCAGTAAAGTATAGACTAAAAGGACCACACTATTAGCAATCAAAAGTGGCTCCTTAGTCCCTCTTGACAAGTAAGCCACTATATAGCTAGTCCATGTCACTATAAGAGTTCCAAGGACAAAATAGGAAGGAAATAGTAGGAATTCCTTACAAATTCCTACCTTCCTTCCATCATATGTTTTCTTATTATAAGTCTTTAATTGGGGAAATGCTAAAGTAAGTCCTATATATCCAATTATTATACATAATACAATATAATATAGACCTAACATTTCCTCACTACTTTCTCTTTACTGAAGTACTTTATCAACCTTAGGTGCCCTAAAAACGCTAGGTTCTTGTAAGTCTTTACCTAATAAAGGTTTTAAATATTGAATGAATTCATCAGTTACATTGTTTCCAGCCTCATTAATAAATTCATCAGGCATTCCTCTTGTCTCTTTTGCAACATCTTCAAAAGGTATAATCTCATAATTTACAGCATATGAGCCTACTCTCTTAATTGAAACAGAACCAACTGCTTTTTCCCAAATTGCGAATTGAACTGCCTTTTCTCCAACTTCTCTTGCTTCCTGTTGATCAACTTCAGATACACATCCTAAAAATGATCTTTGAATATAGCCTAAAGTATCAGCTCTTACTCTATCAATTCCTAATCTGTCTTTAATCAAGCTTGCAAGTTCATCACCAAGTGCACCAGTACCAGATAACTGCACGTTACCGTGAGCATCAACTTCACTTTCTTGTAAGGTAGTAATGATTGGAGTTCCATTTTCGTCTTGGATTCCTTCAGATACAGCAATTAAACATCTTCCATATTTGTCATAAACGCCTTTAACATCTTGTAAGAAATCATCTACAATAAATGGTCTCTCTGGCACATATACCAAATGTGGTCCATCATCAGAGTACTTTCTAGCACCTGCAGCAGCTGCAGTTAGGAAGCCAGCATCTCTTCCCATAACTATTCCTATATGAACACCTGGAAGCGCTTTATTGTCTAGATTAATTCCAGCAAATGCCTGAGCAACAAACTTTGCTGCAGATGCATAACCTGGACTATGGTCATTGTTTCTTAGATCATTATCAATTGTTTTAGGTACATGAATGGCTCTAAAATCGTAACCTTCATTTTTTGCATAGTTATTAACAATTCTAACTGTGTCTGCGGAATCATTTCCACCCATATAGAAGAAATAACGAACATCATGAGCCTTAAACACCTTGAACATTTCTGCACAATAAGCTTCATCAGGCTTATCTCTTGTTGAGCCAAGTGCTGATGATGGTGTATTAGCAATGTCTTCTAAGTTATGTGTTGTTTCTTGAGTTAAGTCAATAAAGTTCTCATTTATAATTCCATTTACTCCATTAAGTGCACCATAAATCTTGGTGATTTGAGGATACTTTCTTGCTTCAAGAATAACTCCTACCAATGATTGATTAATTACGGCGGTAGGTCCTCCGCCCTGTGCTACTACTGCTTTTCCTGTAAGTTCCATAATAATTTAACTTCCTTTCTTAATTACATTAAAATATTTTATTATTCTTATTGAATCATTTTATAATATTAAAACATTTTATGATTCTTGCTGAATCGTTCTCATAATATTTGGAATGAATTGTTTCTTTCTTGAAACAATTCCTTGTAAATTAAGGTTCTTATTACCTTCATCTATGTTAAATGATTTTCTTGCTATATCTTCTGCTCCTTTGCCCCAGGCTAGAAGCTGTGAAGAACTAGTTAATATATTAGTTAGTAGGAAGAAAACCATATCCAAATCTCTACTTATTAAGTTATCATCTACATATGGAATAAGTTTCTTTTTAATTGAATCCAGACCATCTTGATCCATGGAGTTTATTTGCCCTACTCCAATTTTATTCTCACCTATTGTAAATGTTTTAAAGTCTTGGTGCAAAATTTCTTCTGGACTTTTTTTCTTTAAATCACTTCCTGCAGCGAACATTTTCTTGGCATAGCTAAAAACATCTATTTTTGCTATTTTAGCTAATTCATTAGCAGCCTCTACATCAATTCCCGTACAAGTTGGTGACTTGAATATTAATGTATCAGAAAGTATTGCTGAACACAAAAGTCCTGCTATCTTTTTATCTACTTCAATTCCATTTTCCTTATACATCAAGTAAATAATCGTTGATGTACATCCAAGTGGTTGATTTCTGAAGAAAATAGGATTCAGTGTTTGTAGATTACCAATTCTATGGTGGTCAATTATCTCTAATATCTCTGCCTCTTCGATTCCTTCTACTGCTTGTCCTCTTTCATTATGGTCAACTAGAATTACTTGCTTTTTCTTAGCATCGATTAAATTTCGGTTAGATACCATCCCTACATAATATCCTTTTTCATCTAACACTGGATAGTAGCTAAATCTTAGCTTAGCCATGGTTGATCTAATTTCGTTTAACTCGTCTTCCAAATTAAATGTAACCAATTCGTTTCTTCTCATAAAGTGACCAACTGACATACTTTGGTTTATAACCCTTGCAACTGTAAATGCATCATAAGGGGTGGTTATTATAATTGTTCCCGCCTTGCTTGCTATAGACTTCATACTTCTAGTAACTGATGCTCCATCACTTATTATTAAGCACTTGGCATTCATTTCAACAGCACTAAGTTGAGATTCATAACGATTACCAACTATAACTACGTCACCTTCAGAAATATAGCTTTCCATTAATTCAGGATTAGCAGCTGCTATTAATACTTTACCACTTTCTATGTGGTCGTCAATAGATCCAGTTATAACTTCACCTTCTAAAGTATCAACAATGTTTTTTACAGATGTCTTAGCACTTCCAAGTAGGCTACTATCATATATGTCCATATTAATTTTTGTTATGTCATCAACTGTAATTAAACCTTCAAGGGTTTTGTTTTCATTGATTACTGGTAAAGTTACAATGTTTTCATTCTGCATAATATTCCAAGCTTTTTTCAGTGAGATTTCTTGACTAATACCCTCTATTCTTCTAATGTCCATGTCTTTTACTTGAGTATATACACTGCTAAGAAGGCTTGGTTCTTTTACATCAAAATAATCTAGCACATAGCTTGTTTCAGAGTTAATTGTACCTGCTCGCTTTGGGACATAATTCTTGTCATCAATTTGATTCTTTAAATTTGCATATGCAATTGCTGAACATATTGTATCTGTATCAGGGTTAATATGCCCAATCACATAAACTTCTCGCTCCATTTGCACACCTCTTGTGTAGTTTAACCTTTTCCCATCTTTTTTACCAACATACTCATCATGTTCATCATACATATAATAATCTATTTAATTGCTTTTGTAAACCAGAAAGCTACTTTATTACTAATAATATTATTAAAATATTGTAAATAAACTATTTACAGGCTTAAATAAAAGGTGTATCATTATTCTGGTTTAAAATTAGACATTAGCTATTAATAAAAGGAGAGTACATACATATGAACAAAAGAGTAGTAATTGCCCTTGGTGGAAATGCACTTGGATCTACACTAGCTGAGCAAGAGATTGCTGTTAAGGAAACATCCAAGGCAATAGTTGATTTAATAGAAGAAGGTTGCGAAGTTGTTATATCTCATGGAAATGGTCCTCAAGTTGGAACCATTAATCAGGCAATGTCAGAATATGACCGCCTTATTCATGGTAACTCTAATTTAACTCCTTTATCAGTATGTGTGGCCATGAGTCAAGCATATATTGGCAATGACTTGCAAAATGCCATGAGGGAAGAATTATTAAATCGTGGTATTAATAAATCAGTTTCTACCATAATTACTCAAGTTCACGTTAATACAGATGATCCTGCCTTTTCAAATCCCTCAAAACCAATTGGAACTTTTATGACAAGGGAAGAAGCTAAAAAGATGGAAGACAAAGGTTTTACTGTAATTGAAGATTCTGGAAGGGGCTACCGTAGAGTTGTTGCTTCCCCTAGACCTAAAGAAATCATTGAAATAGACACCGTTAAGGACTTAGTAGAAGCTGGTGAAGTTGTTATAACATGTGGTGGGGGCGGAATTCCAGTAATAAAAGAGGGAAACTCTCTTAAAAGAGTTGACGCTGTTATAGATAAAGACTTTGCCTCAAGCTTACTAGCTCAAGAAATAGGTGCTGACCTACTAATTATACTAACTGCAGTTGAAAAAGTAGCTATAAATTTCAACACTCCAAATGTAAAGTGGCTAGACACCCTAACCACTGACCAAGCCAAAACATACATAAAGGAAGGACACTTCGCAAAAGGCTCAATGCTACCAAAAGTACAAGCCGCTATGGATTTTGCCACATCAGGTGAAAATCGTAAAGCTTTAATCACCTTATTAGGAAAAGCCAAAGAAGGTATTAACAACAAAACTGGAACTATCATTACAAACTGATTAATCTAAAAAGGGGCCAAAGGCCCCCTTTTTTATTAATAATTTTTACTTGTTTTGTTACTTTCAGTACCTGGCATTTCATATACGAATACTGCTACACCACGTTCAATATGTTGGAACATTTTCTCTGCTGCACTATGGGGCATATTTATACATCCTCTAGATCCATTAGTTTTGTATATGGCTCCTCCAAATTCATTTCTCCATGAAGCATCATGAAAACCAATATCACCATAGAAGGGCATCCAGTAATCAACTGGGCTAGCATAGTCTTCCCCTGTTAATATAGCTTCTCTTTCTTTATATTGTACAGGAAATGTTCCTGTTGGGTTAACATGACCTCTTGAAATGTTTCCTGATACAAAGTCAGATTCAACAATTAATTCTCCATTTTTATAGAAGAATAAGTGCTGGGCAGTTATGTTTACTTCTACATATGTATCTCCTACATCATCATCACCGTATTGAGCTGCTGTTTGTAAATATGATGGTTCCTTAGTTAGCATAGCTCCAGCTTTTATCAAATCAATTAATTCTTGTGTTTCTCTGCCTCTATTTAACCACCATCCATAGTCGCCTCCTGACACTTGAATAGTCTGGCCATAAGAGGTTTCTAAGGTACGAGTCTTGCCAAATGTATTATAATTACTTCCAATATAATCAACAAATTCTTTTACTTTTTCTTCATTTAAACTAACATTATTATCTTCATCTATAATGAGCCACTCACTAATTCTATTACCATCTACTACTTCTATAGTTTCTCCGAATTCATAAGTGATTTTTGCTTTTGTTAAGTCATTTAAACCATTTGCTAGTTTTACTAAGTCTGGGTTATCACTAAAGATTGTTGGTCTTTCATAAGAATCTATATCTTCTAGTAACAATTTCGGCTCTAGTACATTTATTGCTTCTAATGTCTTATCATATAAAATGTCTTTTTTCACCTTATTGCCATATACTTCTTCTATTATTTTATAACTTTCTCCATCATAGTCAGAAACATAAGCATTTTCAGGTTCTACAAGATTTTCTTCATCAAAGAAAGCCAAATTATCAAATACTAAATTAAATAGATCTTCATCTAATCCAATCATAGTCTCTATGTTAACTAGACTTTCCTTAAAGAAATATTTTGGCCAATCATAGCCTTTTTGACTTTCTAATAGATTTTCTAAACTGTCATCAAATATAGTATTTAACTCAATACTATATCCGTTTATTACATCAGTAATATCTCCTCGTCCTTCTAGTAGCAATGAATAGGACTGGAGTTCATTGTTTATTTCATCTTTAACATGACTTACAGTTTTATTAGATGCATCAACACCATTTATATTAGTGTTATTATAAAAATGGCTTTTATAATAATTGGCTACAAGAAAATAGAAAACTACCAAAATCAAAATTAATGCTAATAAAATTATCAGGGTTATTCTACCCTTATTGCTGGGTCTTCTGTTTCTAGATTTATTATTTCTATAGTTTTTATTATCCATATTCTTCACCTTATTCCTTTCATATTTTTTACCAGTTTTAAAGAAATATGGCATGTACATTTTAACATATGAATAAAACAATTGGTATATTTAGAGTTAAATATCTATTAAATTAATGTTACAAGCTATTATAACTGAGTTTGATTTTATTAGGACTATATACCTAACAACCAAGTAGCAATTCCAAAATACACAATTAGAGTTACAGTATCAACTATAGTTGTTATTAATGGGCCTGCCATTATTGCAGGGTCTAATTTTAGCCTTTTTGCGATAACAGGTAATAGACCACCAACAATTTTGGATAACATTACTGTAATAAAGAGTGTTATAGAAACAGTTATGCTCACTAATAATCCAACTTTTTCAAGGAAAAATATTCTAGCAAAATTGACAAGAGACAAAATTGTACCTGCTATTATGCTAACTTGAAACTCTTTCCACATAATTTTAAAAATGTCTTTGATTTCTATATTCCCTAAAGCTAATCCCCTTATTACTAGGGTTGAGGATTGGGAACCAGAATTACCGCCTGTATCCATAAGCATTGGGATAAATGCTGCAAGTACTGTGACTGACTGTAAAGCGTAATCATACTTTCTAATAATTCCTCCTGTAAAAGTTGCAGAAATCATTAGTACTAAAAGCCAAGGTACTCTGTGTCTAGCTAATTGTAAAGGACTTGTTTTTAGGTACTCCTTCTCAGAAGGTTCCATAGCAGCCATCTTTTGAAAGTCTTCTGTAGCCTCTTCATCAATTACATCCACTATATCATCTATTGTAACAATTCCTACTAGTCTATTTTCATTATCTACGACAGGCATAACGATATAATCATACTTTTTAAATAAGATAGCAATCTCTTCCTGATCATCATGAGTATTAACCTTTACATCATTTGTCTCCATAATGTCACCGATAATATCAGTTTCTTCACTAAGTATTAGTTTTCTAAGTGAGATATTGCCTTCGAGTATTCTTTGATTATCCATAACAAAACATGTATCTATAGTCGCCTTGTCAACTCCGGTTTTCTTAATATATTCAATAGCTTCTTTTACCGTCATTTCTTTTTTCAAATCAACATATTCAATTGTCATTATACTTCCTGCAGAATCTTCAGGATAGTCTAAGAATTGATTAATTAGGTTTCTTTTTTCATAATCTGTATTTCTAAGAACCTTTTTAACGACATTAGCAGGCATTTCCTCTATAAAGTCAATGGCATCATCAAAAAACAATTCATCTAATATTTCCGTAACTTCTTCATCAGTAACAGACTCTACAATGTATTGTTGTAGTTCGACTGATATATGAGTGAAAACACCAGAAGCCATATCCTTTGGTAGCATTCTAAACATTATTAGCAAACTTTTATGTTCTATTTCTTCAAATAAATGAGCAATGTCAACTATGTTTTTGTTTATAATCTCTTTCCGTGCTTGTACGTATTTACCTTCCTTAATTAGATTAAGAATATCTTTGTTCATCTGTTGGCCTCCTGTAAGTTAGGGCCATATATTAATTAGTAACTATGGCCCTCTATCTATTATTCCTATTATGTTTAAAATTATTGGGGTCAGGATAAGGATCCATAATTACCACCTCTTCTTTCATTTGTTTTGTCTTTGATTTTTAATACTAACAATAATTAATAATACACCAATAATACCAAATAGTCCATAAATCCCATAAAAGTACCACTTACCTCCAGGACTTCCTTTAATTAGTTCTGATAAGCCAGAATAGGCTAAATAAATAAGATATGCCCCTGCTAAAATACGAAAAGCACCTGATCTAGATTGAGTTAGATTTTCTTCATCTAGATCTTCTTGATCTTCTTGGCCTTCAACTTCTTCATCTACACTTTCTACTTCTGTTTCCTTATTATCTGCTGACTCATCTAGATTGTTTTCAAACTTCTGTTCAGTTTCTTGGATTTCAATTTCTGGATTTTCATTTTCTTGGTTTTCGGCTTCTTTATTATCATATTTTGCATATTTTAAACTGTTTTTTTCCATATATTCTCCTCATTTCTTTCTATCTTTAGTTTTAAATATTTTAATAGATATACTTAAAACCTTTTATTTAAACCAGCTATATCAGATTTATTATCTCATCCACCATCTTTTCTACTGGTTTTATGTCTTTTTGTGAGGAAAGCACAACTATAACTACCTCTTCCTCTGGTAGAACACATAATATTTGACCGTCTGTTCCATGACCAAAATAGAAAGAATCATCTCCTGCTAGCCAAATTCCTAAACCATAGCCATAGCGTCTAAATGTCATATTAGGGTCATCTATCTCTTTAGTCCTATTAGATAATTTAGTCATTTTTGTGAGCCATTGTGGGTTAAATAATTGTTTACCATCTACAAGGCCCTTATTCATAAGGAGTTCCCCAACTGCTAATAGGTCTTCTGGAAACAACCACAATCTTGTTGCTCCTGCCAAGTAATTGCCATACTTGTCCCATTTCACATCTTTAATCCCTAAATGACTAAACAATTCTCTTTCCATTACATCTAATAAGTCTTCTTGTAAAAATTCTTGAAGAAAAGCACTTAACATATAAAAGCCTGCGTTAGAATATAGATAATATTCACCAGGACTATGAATGATTGGATAATTAATGATGTAATCAAGATAAGTAAATGGATCTCGGTCTTTTATATCATCCCGCATTAATAAGGAGTCTTCATATCCAATAGTATGAGTTAGCAAATGTTTCACTTGAATTTTCTCAAGTTTATCTAGGTTGTCTAAATTGGTAAGATTAACACGATCCCTTATAACTGGGAATACATAGGCGTTTTCATCTAGCTTAGGATACTTACCTTCTTCAGATAGCTTTATTATAACTCCTGTAAATATTGTCATGATAGTCTTACTAATACTACGTATATCACTAGGAGTTCGATTTTCTTTATACTGGTGACTTAATACTTTTTCATTATCTCTATATAGTAAATAATGTATATTCAAATGGTTACCATACTTGTCTAGAGACTGTTTACTCTTTCTTACTATTTCATCAAACTGCTTTTGATTCATAAGTACTCCTTTGTACATCTTTTTCTCTACATAATATCAAACCATAAGCTGAAAGTATAAGCAAGGGTAAGTGGAGAACTCCCATCCACCAATTTTGATTTTGCAAAACAAACCAAGTCAGCATATTCATAATACCAAATATCAACCCTATAAAAGATACCATGTAAAACGTAGGCTTATACAAAACACTAGTAATTACATCTGCAGTATTAATTGGATCATATTGAATTTGTGTATAAGGGGGGATGACAAAAACAAACATTAATAACAACTTAAAACCATCTAGTTTCAAAAATTGTCTTTTAACTTTACTTCTCATATATTCACATCCTTATGATCTATATTATTAGATATAATCTTATACTAACTTTAAATCATTTTTTAAAAATTCTATACTACTAATATATTCTTCATCTGTCTCTAAATGCTCAATAATTACTGGTAAGTCTGGATTTGTCTTATTTATAAGTTCAACATAATGTTCCAGAGAAAACTCACCTTGTCCACAAGCGCATTCTTGAAGTTGAAAAGTATACTCTTGTAAGAGCTTAACATCCTTTATATGGCAACTTTTAATCTCAGAACCTAAAATGTTAAAACATTTATCAAGAAACTCCTCTGAGAAAAAATAACGGTCTGGTGTATTAATCATA
>CAZXSM010000042.1:0-19297 GCA_964643255.1 uncultured Lachnospiraceae bacterium | reverse complement strand
AATACTCAATATTATATCAATAGAAAAAGTAAACTACAAGTAAATGAAGGGATGAAACAATTATACATGTTTTTATACCTATAATTTGGTACAATATAAATAGTCACACACTAATATATGTGGCAACTTATACACAAAATTTTATAGGAGGATCAAAATGATAAAAATTACTATATGGAATGAAAACATACATGACAAGGAAGATGAGGTTAAATCAATTTATCCCTTAGGTATTCATGGAACAATAGCTGCTTACCTAAAGAATAATGAAGACTTTCAGGTAACTACTGCAACATTAGATCAAGATGAATGTGGTCTTACTGATGAAGTCTTAGATAACACAGATGTACTGTTTTGGTGGGGTCATATGGCTCATGATAAGGTACCTGATGAAATTGCTAATAAAGTGGTTGAAAGGGTTCTCCTTGGTATGGGGCTAGTAGTTCTACATTCAGGTCATTATTCAAAGCCCTTTATCAAATTAATGGGTACTAGCTGCTCTTTAAGATGGCGTGACGGAGCTTATGAAAGAATATGGAATATGAATCCAGGTCATCCTATTACAAAGGATATCCCTGCTTCTTTCGACCTCGAAGAAGAAGAAATGTATGGTGAGTTTTTTGATATTCCAAAGCCTGATGAATTAGTGTTTGGTGGATGGTTTGATTCTGGAGAAATCTTCCGTTCTGGTTGTTGTTGGTATCGTGGTGCAGGTAAAATATTTTATTTCCAACCGGGACATGAAACTAACCGTTCATTTCACAATCCCCATGTACTTAAAATACTTGAAAATGCTGCATATTGGGCTAGTCCTGTTAGAAGAAGATCAACCTTACAAGCCTTCCACAGTGAAGAAACTACTAATGACATTATTAAAAGAGGTGGAGAAATCGACCAGTATTAATAGCTACAATTATTAAATAAATGTATATATGAAAACCCCTTTATCTGATGATAATCAAAAGATAAAGGGGTTTATATAAATATTAATTTATCTCATATAATTAGTTTCTATAGTTAAAGTTCATATGGGGTTACTTGGTAAACATAATAATTTAGCCAATTACTATATATAAGGTTAGAGTGAGATCTCCATGATAATACAGGCTTGTTCTTTGGATTATCATCTGGATAATAATTTTGGGGAATCTCTGGTGATAAGTTTTTATCCATATCCCTTTTATATTCAAAGTCAAGAGTTAATCTATCATACTCAGGATGACCAAACATAAATATTTGACGTCCTTCTTGTGCCATAGTTAAAAACACTCCTGCCTCATCTGAGTCAGCTAGAATGGTTAGTTCAGGATTAGCTTCAATTTCCTCTTTAGAAACTGTTGTATATCTAGAATGTGGTATATAAAAAATATCATCAAAACCACGAACTAGAGGAACTTTCCTGTGATGAACATTATGAGGAAAAACACCAACTAATTTCTTATCTAGAACCTTTTTGTCAATTCCATAATAGTTATATAAAGCAGCTTGAGCAGCCCAACATATAAATAAAGTTGAAGTCACATTATTATTAGCCCAGTTCATAATATTAACAAGCTCTTCCCAATAATCTACTTCTTCAAACTTCATAAGTTCTACAGGAGCACCTGTAACTATTAGACCATCGTATTTTTTATGTTTTATATCACTATAAGTGTAATAGAACTGGTCTAAATGACTTGTCTTTGTATGAGTAGATATATAAGTTTCTGTTGTTAAAAATGTTATATCTATTTGAAGTGGAGTATTGGATAAGCATCTAAGTAACTGTAATTCAGTATCTTCTTTTAAAGGCATTAAATTTAAAATAAGGATTTTAAGTGGACGAATATCTTGAGAAAGTGCACGGTTTTCATCCATGGTAAATATGTTTTCATTTTCTAATATTCGCTTAGCTGGCAATCCACTTTGTACTTTAATCGGCATTATTATCACTCCTTAAAATTATTAATTAATTCTATTATTAAAATCTTCTTCTGAAATAATATCTATTCCTAGTTCTTTAGCTTTTTTATTCTTAGAGGACTGGGACATTTTATCATTGTTAATTAGGAAGTCTGTCTTACTTGATACAGATGATACTACCTTGCCTCCCAATTCCTCGATTAATTCTTTAAGCTCATTTCTATTAGCATAATAATTTAAAGATCCAGTTATTACTATACTCTTCCCTTCTAATAACTGAGGTCTAGTAATCTCTATTGTCTCAAATTCAATTTCTTTTAATATTTTATTGACTTGATCTTGATTCTGTCCATCTGCAAAAAATTCTATAAATGAATCAGCAATCACTTCACCAATACCTGGAATTTCTAAAAGTTCTTCCTTACTTGCCATTTTTATCTTATCAAAATTATTATCAAACTTATCACATATTAATCTTGCAGTTGAAAGACCAATATTCTTAATACCAAGACTATATAGAAATCTTGATGGATTAGTTTTTCTGCTTTCATTTATTGATTTAATTAGATTATTGTAGGACTTTTCTCCAAAGCCCTCCATAGTAACTATCTCATCTTTATGTTGATCCAAATGAAATATATCGGAAATCTCATTTATAAGACCTTTTGATATAAACTTATTAAGGGTCGCTTCTGATAACCCCTCAATATTCATGGCATCTCTACTTGTAAAATGGTCAAACTTCTTAATCTTTTTAGCTGGACATTGATCATTTGTACAGTATAGGACCTTAACCTCATTAGTCTTATCTATTTTCGTATCACCATTGCATACCGGGCAATGGTCAGGTGGTGGGGTACTTCCACTCCTAGTTAGATTATCAGCTATCTGCGGTATTATCATATTTGCCTTATATACTTGAATAGTATCACCAATACTAAGTTGTAGAGCTTCCATAATACTAAGATTATGGATACTTGCTCGACTTACTGTGGTTCCTTCTAGTTCTACCGGCTCGAATATAGCTATAGGATTAATTAGTCCAGTCCTTGAAGCCGACCATTCTATATCTATTAATTTGGTTTCCTTGATTTCATCTTCCCATTTAAATGCAATTGAATTTCGTGGAAATTTAGCAGTAGAACCAAGTGATTCACCATACTCTATATCATCATATAGTAAAACCAAACCATCAGAAGGTATATCAAAGCTATTAATATTATTAGCGTACCAGCTTATGGTATCTTCAATATTATCTTTATCTACTTGTTTATATTCTACAACCTCGAACCCCAAATCTGACATCCACTTCATTTGTTCTATTCTTGAGTTGTTAAAGTCTATATCCTCACTAGTACTTACAAGTGAAAAAGCATAGAAATGGACATTTCTTTTGGCTGTAATCTCATTATTAAGTTGTCTAACACTCCCACTACATAGGTTTCTAGGGTTTTTATATTTCCCTTCTGCTTCAGGAATTTGTTCATTAATCTTATTAAAATCAGAATATTTAATAATTGCTTCACCACGAATTACTAACTCACCCTTATAGGAAATATTAAGGGGCAAATTCTTAAAAACCCTTGCATTATTAGTAATTAATTCACCTATTTCACCGTTACCTCTTGTAACAGCTCTTTGAAGCCTTCCTTCATTATAGGTTAATACTATTGTTAAACCATCAAGCTTCCAGGATAGTACCCCTTGCTGGTCACCAAGCCATACTACTAAATCATGTGTTTCTTTTGTCTTGTCTAGTGAAAGCATTGGTATATCATGTTCTATCTTAGGCAATTCACTTAATATCTCATAGCCAACATTAATAGTTGGGCTATTAGACAAAACTATACCTGTTGATCTTTCTAATTCTTCAAGTTCATCATACAAGGCATCAAATTCAAAGTTGCTCATTATCTCTTTGGCTTCCTGATAGTAAGCCTTATTTGCTTTATTTAATATATCTACTAATTCTTTTATACGGTTAACTTTATCTGCCATATCTACCTCTTAATTTAAAATAATTTCTTTGAGCGTTTGTAGCTCCTTATTAGTAACATTTCTATATGTTCCTTCTTGCAAATAACCTAAAGCAACATTTATAATTCTTACTCTTTGTAAATCTACAACCTTATAGCCAAAATACTCACACATTCTTCTAATTTGTCTGTTTAATCCCTGAGTAATAACAATTTTAAATGTATATTCATCTAACTGTGTTATTTTACATGGCCTGGTAACTGTGTCAAGAATGGGAACTCCACTGGCCATACCTTCCTTAAACTTCTTAGTTATTTTCTTATTAACCCTAACTTTATATTCCTTCTCATGATAATTACTCCCCTTAGAAATAAGCTGGTCTAAGTCTCCATCATTAGTAAGTAATATAAGTCCACGAGACTCCTTATCTAACCTTCCTATATAAGAAATCCTCTTACCATAATTAATAAAATCAATAATATTATTGGGAACACTCTTATCTTCAGTACACTCCACACCGGCAGGCTTATTAAATGCAATCAGAATAAGGTCTTCTTGATACTCCACTAACTTCCCATTAACCCTAACTTTTTGATTCTTTCCTACTTGATCTCCAAGCTGAGCCTTGTTACCATCTATTGTCACATTGCCAGCTTCAATCAACTTATCTGCCTTTCTTCTAGAACAGTACCCAGCATCACTTAAATATTTATTAATTCTAACCGTTCCATTATCTTGAAACGGATTAACAATTTTCTTTTTAGCCATTTATTCATCCCTACTTCTTAATATAACATTAAGTCTCTTGCATATCTGCAATTTTTTTATTTTATAGTTACTTCTAAGGTTTCCTAATATTATATCAATTACCCACTTAAAGCACAAGACGTATTCCATACTCATCCTACCATATGACATAAATGTCTAACAAACCAGCATGGGCAGGGTATTGTGTCATATTTAAACACAATATCCTGCCCATAAAAATTAGTATATTAGATTTTAGTCTTACTATATTTCAATTTAAAATTCCTAATTATTCAGTAGTTTCTACACTTTCTTCTGTTTCTTCTTCCGATTGTGTCTCTTCTTCTGATTGTGTCTCTTCACCTTGATCACTAGCTTCAGTTTCTTCTACTTCATTACAACTCTCATATAACTTAGTATAAAACTCTTCTAGTACCTGGTCCCCATCTAGCACTTCAACTAACTTGTTGTTTACATCATCTACAAAATCTGTATATGTTGTTGATTCTTCAAATGATTTAATAAACTCATTTATTTCATCAGGAATCTCATCATTATGGATATAAGGTGCCTTACCTTCTTCTTCTACAAGTAAAAATCTTGTTGCTGCTGGAGCTAATGTGTCAATTCCAACAAACTTAATATCATTATATACGTATAATAAGCTAACTCCTTCTTTAGGAGTATCTATACTATAAATTGTAATATTGTCAAAATGTTCAATTGTACTTGTTTCTCTGATTATAGCATCCACATCTATTAATGATACATTACTAACTAAAGGAGTGAAGGCTTCAACACTAGGCTCAAGCTTAGCATCAAAATATTGGTTTATTAATGTTACCACTTCTGGATCAACATTTTCTACTAATTCAGGTTCTGGCTCCTCAGTAGGCTCTTCTTCAATTTCTTCTTCTGGTTTATTTTGCTTAGCAAATGATGATACCTGACTTTCTGGTACCTCATCTTCAGCAAATTCTAAAACATCTTCATTCTCATCAGCAACTGTCTCCTCAGATTTACCAGAATTGCTACCAAGAGAAAATGTAAGTGTACCTATACCAAGAACTGCCAAGCTTATAATTACAATTAGTTTTTTATGTTTTAATTTTAATTTTATATTCATTCTATTTAAATCTCCTTAATAGTAAAAGCTAATAAATAGTATTGTAATACATCTACATGAAATAGATGTATTACATATATATTGTTAAGTAATTGTAACAAATTAAACCAAAAAATACAATAGTAGATTTTGGTATTTGTTAATATTTTTAACAAATTTGTAACATTTACTATCTTGCTAGCATTTATCTTAGTTGTTTTGTAGAAGCTCCTACTATTAAATCGGCTGATAGGATCACACTTTCTTGGTCCTCATCACCATCTATCATATTAAATAATATTTCAATTGATTTTTCCGCTATTTCTATATCAGGTTGTTTAATAGTTGTTATTGACGGTTCATAATAATATGTAATATCAGTACCATCAAATCCTGCTACAGAATAATCTTCTGGGATTTTTTTACCTTGTTCAAATATTGCTTTACATGCACCAACCGCCATACTATCAGATATACAATAAAGTGCAGTAAATTCAACTTTGGATTTAAAAAGTTGTTTTGCAGCTTCATATCCATATTTCATTGAGAAGGTATCATAATTTTCACCTTCCATGTATTTGATTAGGCCTTCTTCAAGGGGAACTCCATTATCTTTTAGGGCTTGTTTATATCCTTTTAACCTAAGTCCTCCTAAGTTTACTTCGTCTGGTGGACTTGTAATTATAGCAATCTTCTTATGACCTAGTTTACATAAATAGTCGACCATTTTATAACTTTCCTTGATATTATCTACTGAGACAATAGAAACACTATCCACATCAAGATCGTCTGCTAAAGCCCCTGTACTTGAAACATAAGGTACATTAAGTTGCTTTAACTTTTCTTCTGAATGATCGAAAAATCCACCTAAAAATATTATACCTTTTAGCCTTTTTTCTTTTACAAGAGAAATAGCAACATCAACCTCATCTTCTTCTTCCTCTACTCGATGAATAAGAAATGAGTACTTGTTATTATGAATTTCTTTCTCAAAAATTTTAAGCATTTGATTAAAAAACGTATTAGTAATACCTTTTATTAAAACTGCAATCGTATTTGTTTCAGTAAGCTTCAAATTACGCGCACTGTTATTAGGTATATAATTATATTCTTCAATAACTTTCATAATACGTTTCTTGGTTTTCTCGTTAATGTCAGGATGGTTATTAATTGCCCTTGAAACAGTACTAACCCCCACATCACATATTCTTGCAATATCTTTTATTGTAATAACTTCCATACCTTTATCAAGCCTCGATCTTTTTTTATTACTTTATGGTTAATGCCTTAATATTTAATCACTTTTAAATTCTGCCATATAGTTTAGTTATACCTCTAATTTGCTTAAGCAGGTCATCAGTAATTTCACCCTCTAGTAGTCTCCACTTCCAATTCAGTCCCACAGTAGAAGGCTCATTGATTCTTGCTTCTTCACCAAGTCCTAGATAATCTTGTATTGGAATTACACAAAGATTTGCAACACTTGATTGTGCCGCTCTTATTAAATGCCAATTAATATTTTCTAGATCATCATGGCTTCTATCAATGTAATTTAGTATATAATCTACGTCATCATCAGAAATTCTTGTAATCCAATCATTAATTGTTCTATTATCATGGGTACCTGTATAAACAACGCAATTTCTATCATAGTTATGAGGTAGATAATCACTTTGTTCATCTGACTTTGAGTCAAAAGCAAATTGTAATATCTTCATGCCTGGAAAACCAGTCTTTTTTAATAAAGCTCTTACACTATCAGTAATATAACCAAGGTCTTCTGCTATAATATCTAGTTTGCCTAGACGGTCATCAATTGCTTGAAACAAATCAATGCCTGGTCCTTTTTTCCATTCACCTATACAAGCATTCTTACTTCCATAGGCTATAGAATAATACTCATCAAATCCCTTAAAATGATCAATTCTAACTACATCATATAACTTGAAACAATAGCTAATACGAGAGATCCACCAGTCATATCCAGTTTCTTTATGTAAATCCCAAGTGTATAATGGATTGCCCCATAATTGGCCATCTTTAGCAAAATCATCAGGTGGACAACCAGATACAGCTATAGGTTCTAAATTCTCATCAAACTGAAACAATTCTGGATTAGACCAAGAATCTGCACTATCTAGGGCAACATAAATGGGAATATCTCCAACTATTTTAATTCCATTATCATTTGCATACTTCTTTAACCTATTCCATTGTTCTATGAAAACAAATTGAACAAATTTGTAAAAATCAATGTCTTCCTTAAGTTTTACTTTGTACTCTTCTATAGCTTCTTTTTTTCTAACTTTTATATCTTCTTCCCATTCTATCCAGCTTAGTCCTCCTTTAGAGTCCTTTATAGCCATATAAAGCGCATAATCGTCTAACCAGTAAGCATTTTCTTTGTTAAATTCAAAGTAATTTTTATCTGTACTTAAATCACTTCTTTTAAATGCTTTTTTTAGGATAGGGAATCTTGAAAAATAGATCTTTTCATAATCAATATATCTTGCATCGTTACCAAAATCAGCCTTTTCACATTCTTCTGTAGTTAATAGACCCTTTTTAATAAGCTGGTCTAAATCAATAAAATATGGATTCCCGGCAAAGGTTGAGAATGACTGGTATGGAGAGTCTCCATATCCTGTTGGCCCTATAGGTAATATCTGCCAGTACATTTGTCCTGCTAATTTTAATTGATCAACAAATTCGTAGGCGCTTTTTGAAAAAGAACCAATCCCATACTTTGAAGGTAGACTTGCAATTGGTAAAAGTATACCGCTTTTGCGCATAACTTCACATCCTTATATTTATTTTTATATCCTTGTAGGAATAATTATGAAATAGTAATAAAATTCCACTTGATTATCTTATATTTTTCTCGAAACTTAACTCCGGCAAGGTTACCGGTATCGTTCCTAAAACAAATCTAACATATATTTAACTATTTTTCAAGATAAAATGTGCAGATTTATAGTTTAATTTTTATTAGAGGTTTGTTTTCTATAAAAACAATTTAATTAGCATTATACCAAGTATTTAATAAAAAGCCAAGCACACCCAAGGTAAAGGGTTTGCTCAGCTTTTAACCTTATTTAACTTTCTTTACATAAAAAACATTATCGGTTATAATGAATATCGAATATTTTATCTTATTGCACCTATAGCTCAGTGGATAGAGCAATCGCTTCCGAAGCGATGTGACGGGGGTTCGAGTCCCTTTAGGTGCGTTTTTTGTGCCTATCTTTTTTAAGTATCATAAGGATAACATATTGGTATATCTATTATAGTGATATACATTATTAGAAAGATAATCCTCTTCAAACACTTCCGTTTCATTTACTCCAACAACCATATCTACTAAGTCTTCTTTACTTATGTAACCGTTATCCTTTACTATAATTACTTCGTGAATACTTCCAGGAAGGATATATAAGTCAGACTCAATCTCATGGGCAAACTCATATAAGATATCTTGATACAGAATACAAGACGCTCCATTAATGCCCATATCGTTAGATAGTATATACATAGGATTGTCATCACTCTCCCGGTCTACTACTAACTCTAATAGCATATCATCAGGTAAGAGATTATCTGATATCCACATATTACTCTCAGTATTTTGACCTGGCCAGTCTTGATTGGTATTAGCCCAATCATCGTATAACATTTCAACTAGTACATCGTTCATGTTTCTGATATTGGCAGGAAATAATCTTGGAGTGTTCTCTATTGCAGTATCTCTTAATTCTTTTATCTTAATATTCCATTTCTTCATATGTTTCTTAGTTATTCTCAATATATTTATACCATCGGCCCTACTAGAAACAAGATAATGAAATGTAATAGCTAGATCAAGATATAGAAGATGAGGTACCTCTTCAAGTAGCTTTTTGTTTTTTTCACGATTCACAAGTCTTAAAAACACCTTATCTTTAATGGCTTCCCACTTGAATTCAAAATCTGGTATGTTTTTATTTGCCTCCTCTAAATACTCAAAATGCGAATCGATAATCATCTCTGTAATATTTCTTATTCTCATTCCATCTAAATAATGTTGGTAATAACTTTCTAAGTATATATTAGGGGAAATTACACTTTCATGGTCTTGTATTACTAGAGCTACTAACTCTACAGAATTGTTTTTCAAAACATTTACTAATTCTATATTATATGAATAGTCAATCTGATTTTTCAATCTTGCAAGTATCTCCAATTGAAATTGCTCATATGTTAGAATATCGTAAATTTTACTTTTATTGCATGACATGTGGGATGATTTGCCTTTCTTAGAAGTGTTGTGTTCTGACATAAAGTTCTCCTTTTTATGTAATTATAATTGTAATAGAATTGAATATTAATAGAATTGCGATTTAAGAATTTTAGTTATGATTTGTTAATGATTTCTATAATCATATTAACAAAATTTGGTTATTTAAGCAAGAATTTTATATTTGAATTGTGTATAATAATTAGTTAATCTATTGTTTATTGTAACCAAATTTATATTTTGATAGAGATATCAAAACTTGTGATGGCAAGTAAAATAACCACATTGCAAATCCAGACATGTTACTAACAAACTCATTGGTTTTAATGTATTTAAACATATTAAACAGGCCTACATTTATATCACAAAGAATAAATAGGCCTAGTCCTATAGAAAATACCCCTATTTGTTTAGAACGATATGATCTATTTATAAGAATAGAATCAATAAAGTTAATTACTAGTGAAGAAAAATAAAACACTGCCAGTCCTATAACTATTAAAATATACCGGTTTTGAGTCCAATTTATGAGTATACTTTCTCTAGGGAAACTTCTTATATTGGTAAATATAAATCCTACAAATATAATAATAATTATAACTAGCAATGAAACCATAATATTCCTAATAAGACAATTAGATATTGAAACATTCCTCTTGCAATAAGTTTGCCTTCTAATAGCCACTCTCCACCTATGGATTCTTACTAAATAAAGCATTTGCACAATTATAAACGTAATTAATCCCCCTATTATATTACTAGTATAAAGAAGAAAGTAATCAGAAATAAGAGTAAACAATAGAGCAAATCTCAGTACATGAACATCTAAACTTACAGGTATATCCTCGTCTGGATTCAAATTATTAGATGGTAAAAGGACAAATAAAAAGCATATCAAAATACTAATAAACTTAATATTTTTTGATATGCTAATATTCTTGGATAATCCTAAATAAAAACTTGGTAAGTCTAAAATCAGAAAAGAAAAGTATAATATTAACTCTAAAACAATAAATATAATTGTAATAGCTAAATTAAACCTTTTCTTATTCATAATTAATACTCATAACTTTCCCTAGTTCTTTCTAGTATTGTTCTGTTCATTTATATTATTATTATCTATTCTCTTATTAACTTCTTCTTCATCATAATTACTCTTAATATATCCAATTTCCAATAATTTATCTGTTTCCTCAGCTGAAACCATTTCAGTATATAAAGGACCCTTAGCCATTACACATTTAACATGTTTGAAAAATCTTTCAACAAATTCACTATTTATTTCTTCTACAATAATACCAAAATCAAACAAATTAATAAGGCGAATAATAGCTTCCACAATGTTTTGTGATTCTACATTTAAGGCTGCAGACCTTGTTAGGTTTTTATCTAGTTTTACATATGATAAATTTAGTCTGTTTAAATATTTTATAGAGCTATAGTTTGAACCAAATTGATTTAGACAAAATCTAACGCCAAGCTCCCCTAGTTTATCTATGGTTGTTATAGTTAATTCGGGTGCATCTATAACTGTTTCTTCACTTATCTGAATAACAAATCGACTAGGATCAATTTCACTTTTTGTAACAACATCCCATATAATTGATACAAATTCTGGATCTTTAAACTTCAGGCTCGAAATTTTAAAAAACAATTTTACGTCTGAATATCCATTATCTTGCCAGTATTTTAACTGCTTACAGGCCGCCTTCAATGCCCATACTCCAATTGGAACAATGAGTCCTGTTTCATTAGTATAAACCATAAACTCATCTGGATGCATTAGACCATTAGTAGGATGATTCCAACAGATTAAAGCTTCAAAAGCCTTTAGTTTGTTATCTTCTAGGGATACAATTGGTTCATAGTGTAATTCAAATTCATTTTCCTCAAATCCTTTTCTTAACTCGGATTGTGCCTGGATCTTTTTAGTAATTGCATCATTCATACTTTCTTCAAAATAAACATACGTGTCTTTACCACTAGCCTTTGCATTTCTCAATGCAACTTTAGCATTTTTAAATAAGGTTGAAGAGTTTTCTCCATCCTTTGGTGCAATTGCAATACCTATACTTACAGAAATAAATTTCTCTTCTAAAGATAAAGCAAATGGATAACTAAACACATTAAGAATCCTCTTTAATTTATCCTCATATTCAATTGAATCGCTAATATTTTGAGTTAAAATAGCAAACTCATCTCCATCAATTCTAGCTAAATAATCGTTTTCATTAATTACTTGCTTTAACCTATGTGTAACGTCAATTAGTAATTCATCACCATATGAGTTACCAAGTTGAGAATTAACTATTTTAAGATTATCTACATTTAATACTAACAAATAAGCTGTTTCATCTTCTCTTAGAGTAAGCATAACACTATCAAGAAGTTCCATAAAAGGAAGCTTGTTAGGTAGACTTGTTAAATTATCATAATAAGCAAGTTTTTTAAGTTTTTCATTGTTTTCTTTAAACTCATCATTTTGATTTGTTAGTTTTAAATTCTCGTTAGTAATATCTTTGTGCTTCGCTTCTAGCTTTTTATAGTTTTCACTTAAGATTTTATTATTATGCTCTTCATTTTTAATAATAGTCTTATCATCCCTGTTTCTTCTACCAGTATTAATTGTAACAATCAGTAAAACTAGTATTAAAATAAAAATAACAATAACAATCCAGGAAGGAACTATAATTGAGTCTCTTCCTGGACTTATTGTCATGAAAGTAAGCATAAATAATAATTGCCCTATATTTATATTAAACATTGTTTATTACTCCAAACTTAAAGTTTATAGTGTTTATACTGATTTCGGACTTTATTTCCTACTTACTTATAGTTTAATCTATTTTTACTTGTTTGACAAGTACTCATCGATACCTTTTGCAGCATCTTTACCAGCGCCCATTGCAAGAATAACTGTTGCAGACCCTGTAACTGCATCTCCACCAGCGAAAACTCCATCTTTAGTAGTTTCTCCAGTTTCTTCATCAGCTACGATACATTTCCACTTGTTAACTTCAAGACCATCTGTTGTTGAAGGAATAAGTGGGTTAGGATTAGTACCTAATGCCATAATTACTGTATCACATTCTACATCATACTCTGAACCTTCAATTTCAACAGGACGTCTTCTTCCTGACTCATCTGGCTCACCAAGTTCCATTTTAACAAGTCTAATGCCTTTAACCCAACCACCTTCATCAACAAGGATTTCTTTAGGGTTACGAAGTAGGTCAAAGATAACTCCTTCTTCTTTAGCATGTTCTATTTCTTCTCTTCTTGCTGGTAATTCTTCATCACTTCTTCTGTAAACGATGTGAGATTCTGCACCAAGTCTAACTGCAGTTCTAGCTGCGTCCATAGCAACGTTACCCCCACCTACAGTAACAACTTTTTCACTGTGGATAATTGGAGTATCATATGATGGATCAAATGCTTTCATTAAGTTGTTTCTTGTTAAGTATTCATTAGCTGAGAATACACCTGAAGCATTTTCACCTGGGATGTTCATAAACATAGGAAGTCCTGCTCCTGAACCTAGAAATACTGCATCATATCCTTCTTCTTCTAGTAACTGATCAACTGTAATAACCTTGCCAATTACCGCGTTAGTTTCAATTCTAACTCCAAGTTTCTTAAGTTTATTAATTTCAACTTGAACTACATCATCAGAAGGTAATCTAAACTCTGGAATACCATATACTAGAACCCCACCTGGTTCGTGTAGTGCCTCAAACATAGTTACATCATAACCTTTTTGAGCTAGTTCACTTGCACAAGTAATTCCAGCTGGTCCTGAACCAACAACTGCAACTTTCTTATCTTTTCTTTCAGCAGGTTTTTCAGGTGCCAAATCATGTTCTATAGCATAGTCTCCAACAAATCTTTCTAGTTTACCAATTGAAACTGGTTCACCTTTAATACCGCGGATACATCTTTCTTCACATTGTGTTTCTTGTGGACAAACTCTACCACAAACTGCTGGAAGAGCTGAATACTTAGAAATAACTTCTGAAGCACCTTCAATGTCTTCTTCCAAAATTTTGTCAATAAATCCTGGAATATCAATTCCTACTGGACATCCATCAACACATCTTGGATTTTTACATAGTATACATCTAGAAGCTTCTAATTTTGCTTCCTCTAGATCATATCCATAACAAACTTCTTCGAAGTTATTTTTTCTTTCATCTGCAGGTTGGTTTCTAACAGGAATTCTCTCTAATACATTAACTTCAAACTTAGAGTAATCTATTCTGGATTCAACTTCTGCTGTAATTACATCTGGATCATCACAGTCACAATCAACTGGTCTGTGAGTATCCCCTTCTGTCGCCTTAAGCTGTGCTCTACCTTCTTCAGATTTATACATGCTTTGTCTTTTTGCTACTGCATCAAAGCTAATCTTATGGCCATCAAATTCTGGACCATCTACACATGCAAACTTAACTTCGTCTCCAACTTGGATTCTACATGCACCACACATACCAGTACCGTCTACCATAAGTGGGTTCATACTTACAGTTGTTTTAATACCTACTTCTTTTGTATATAAAGCAACAAATTTCATCATAACTAAAGGTCCAATTGCAATTACATGGTCATATTCTTTACCTTGGTTTTCAATTAAGTCTTTTAAAGCCTCAGTTGTATTACCATGGAAACCTTCAGAACCGTCATCTGTAGATACATAAACATTTTTAGCATACTTTTTCATTTCATCTTCTAATATGATAATGTCTTTACTTCTAGTACCTATAAGTACATCTACATCTATTCCTTGCTCACCCATCCATTTTACTTGGCAGAATACTGGAGCTGTACCTACACCACCAGCGATAAAGATAAATTTCTTTTTCTTTAATTCCTCAATATCTTTTTTATCATAAGAAATTAAACCACTTTTTTCTCCAAGAGGTCCTACGAAGTCTTGATAGCTATCCCCTACTTCATATTCAGCCATACGCTTTGTTGATGCACCAGCTGTTTGGAAAACTATAGTTACTGTTCCTGCTTCTCTGTCATAGTCACAAATTGTTAGAGGAATTCTTTCTCCCTTTTCATCCATCTTTGTAATAATAAATTGACCAGGCTCACATGCTTTAGCAACATGAGGCGCTTCAATATCCATCAAATAAATATTTGGAGCTAATAATTCCTTTTTTAATATCTTATACATTTCTTATCCTCCATTAAATAATATCGTTAAAATATAAACAACTCTTTATATTATATAATATACCATTAAAAATTTCTAGTGGCTTATAAACTTAATTCACTAATGTCGTCTATAGTTACTAGATAATTATTTTTGAATCTTTCATCAAATGTTACTTCTTGTCCAAACCATTCAGGTGCCACAAAGTTTTTTGCATCGTCTTCATCAGGAAATTCCACTTCAACAATTACTAATTCCTCAAGAATACCATAAAATATATCTAATTCTGCTGTTAAATCACCATCCAAAGGAATCAAGTAGCGGGTTTTCTCAATAACATTGTAATCTGCCTTGCCCAATAAATGGTTGTATGCCTTTTTAGATATTGGAAATTCTACTTCATTAGCTACCAAGGCATGGGAAGTCTTTTTCTTTGGGATTCCATAAACTGATTTGTAAGTTAAAAAATAATTATCATTACTTTTGCGAACTCGCAAAACTGGGTCTTCTAGTGATAAATAGCCTTGTTGAATTTCTTTTTTTATATAATTATCCAAATTCTTAGGCATGTCCTTTATTAAAAACTTTTTCTCTATTTCCATAATTCTCCTAATGGTTCTATTGTCAAAATTTGATTGGTTACATATAAATAATCATATTGTTTCAATATGATTATCTTATAGCTTATATATTATTAAAATATATAATTACTTATTAGCAATATGTCAAACTTTTAACATTGTCTCATTTAATAGTATAACATATATTCATAGAAAATAAAGTAATAATTTATGGTAGTTGTGTATTTGGCCTCTACTTTACCTCTACTTTAAAACTACGTATAAATGGCCATATGTTTGCCTTTTATACGTAATCTTTTAAGCCTTTATGAAATTATAATCCTAATACAGATGTCATATACCAATTGATTATATTGTTTCCAAACAATATAGACACTATTATTCCAGCAGATAGATATGGTCCAAATGCTAGTCTACTATCAGCATCTGTAAAACGCATTTTAAGCAAATGGATTACAGACGCAAATATACATCCTAAAATAAATGCAAGTAATATCAGCTTCCATCCAAGGAGTAGGCCTGCACTTGCCATTAGTTTAACATCTCCGCCTCCCATTCCTCGTCCTTTGCTAAGATAAAATATAATTGCAAAAAATATGCTAACTATAAAAAACCCAATGATATGGTCCATGACTATACTAGAGTCTTTATCAAGGGCAAAATATTTGATTATAACTGTCACAAAACCAAGGAGTAAAAGAATTCTATTTAATGATACAGGTATCGTATAAGTTCTGTAGTCAATTACTGATATTACTATTAATACAGAAATCCCTAAACAGTAAATTATATTAAGAAGTATCCTAGGAGTACTTGCCCATCCATATATTGCAAAAACTGCTAGATACATAATACCATTTATCCCTTCTACTAAAGGATATTGCATGGATATCTTAGCTTTACATGACCTGCATTTACCAATCAAAAATATGTAGCTAAATATTGGTATGTTTTCATACCACTTTAAAGTTTCTCCACAAGACATGCAGTGGGATCTTCCCATTACTATGTCTTCTTTTTTTGGTATTCTTATTATACATACATTTAGAAAACTTCCAATTAATATGCCTAGTACAAAAACTGTTATATATATAATATAGTCCATATTCTCTTCACTTTCTTATATGTATTACTTAAATATATTAGTTTTTCCAAAGTTCTCATCCATAAAGTCATAGTCTCCAGACCCGTCCCAGCTAGATTGTGACCCATAAAATCTTACGCTTAAATTGACACTTAGCATAGAACTAGATACCAGAGTTTCAACAATTATAGCTTCCCCATCTTCATTAGTCGTCTCTGTCTCTTCTACTACATCTCCTTCAGGAGATATATCTATACTAGGTATTAGGGTGAATTTCTCACCATTTTCAAATGCTTCTAATATATTCTTTAAACCATTATATGAAGTGGTAAAGTTAAGGCCTATATCCTTAGTGAAATATATATCATTATCAACTAGCTCACTATAGAAAAGTGAGTATAACTGGCCATCAGCTAATATAATATCACTTACATAACTGAGTATGTCTGCCTCATCTATACTATCCATTAAAAAGTCATCACTTTCTCCAAGTTCACTTTCTAATTGTTCGATTTCTGCTGCAGTTGTTTGAATTAGTAATTCATTTTTCTCAGCCTCATCTATTTGGAAATCAATTTCCCTTGCTTGTGCATCTAATTCTATAATTTCATCTTGAAGAGGAAAATAATAGACATAGGCAACTAAAGCAACTATTGAAAACAAAAGGGCTACTACAATTAAGTATTGTTCTCTTTTTGTTAACTTACTCATAATTACTCAGCCCCCTCTTCTTCTAGA
This sequence comes from uncultured Lachnospiraceae bacterium, assembly GCA_964643255.1. Lineage (GTDB taxonomy): Bacteria > Bacillota > Clostridia > Lachnospirales > Lachnospiraceae > JAAYRG01. The sequence continues at coordinate 1,732 of CAZXSM010000042.1, read as the reverse complement.
CCATCTGCTTCGTCTAGAACTTCTGATTCTTCTAAGCTTTCTACTTCTTCAAGATATTCTATCTCTTCTATAATTTCCTCTAGATCTCCCAAATCATATGTAACTGTAAGTGAGAAATAGTAATCTGGATCATTAAAAGTTAAGGAATCTAATCTCACATTAGAAACTTTTTCTATATTCCTAAGTTTAACCATCAGCTGTGATATGACTATAGGTTCATTAGTATCAGTAGTTCCTGATATACTTAAAGTGTTTTGAGAAAAGTATAAACTATTTAAAATAGCATTAGTTGGCATTGCTGCCTCGATATCTGATATAAGTGTTAACTTGCTTAAATTAGAGTCATTAATCCTATCAAAGGCATTAATACGACTTTTAATCAAATTAAGCTCGTCCGATAAAGCATCATACTCTTCTTGAGTAGCTGTATGTGTTGAAAGTACAGCTTCCTTATCTACTATATAATTCTGAAGTTTCACCTTTTCCTTAGTAGGAAGGTATACGAGAAAAGTTCCTGTTGCTAAACTTACTAATATTACAGCTAGGATAAATCCTCTTGCAAGTTTATTAGTCTTTTTAGCCTTCTTTTTTGGCAGTAAATTAATATCACCTCTCATGGTTCCACTCCTCCCTATAAGTTACCCCTATGGCTTGGGAGAATATAGATATGTGTCTTCCAACAGCTCCTACTTTTTTGAAGTCATTGAAAATATCTCCAGCTGGTTGAACCTTAATATCAAATTCTTGTTCTAGATAGGTTGGAAGGCCTGTAAGGAGTGAACCGCCGCCCATTATGTATATTTTATCTACTGGTTCACCATTCCTATTACTAAAAAACTCCATGGTCCTATCAAAGTCTCTAATCAAATAATCAAAATACTCATGTACTGCTTTTGCTGTAGGATCATCTGGGTCTCCCTCAAAGAAGTTAGTCCTAAACTTATAGTCTTCTGCATCCATTTCATCCATAGCAGTTTCTCTTGCAATTAAAGAAGTTAAATATTCTCCACCATAATTGAGTGTTTTATGAAGAGAATAATTACCGTCATTATATATAACTGTTTCGGTCTTCTTTGCACCAAAATCAATCATACAAATATTCTTTGGTCTTATGATAGATTCCCTCTTATAAATTAGCTTGCAGAGTTTCCCCCCAATATTAGGTAATACATCAATATATTTCACTTTTAGCCCTGCTAAACCTAGAGTATCTACATAATCCCTAAGTAGATTTTCTGGTACAGCTGCTGCTAAAACTCTAAGCTGGCCTTCTTCCTCTTCAGCTTGTCCTGGTATATATTCAAGTACCTTGTAATCCATATAATATTCTTCATGGTCCTGGGGTAACATGCTTGAAATTTCATGATCAATGTTCTCTCTTATATGTATATCTTCCATCTGGGGAAATGTTAATTCTCTAACTATTAACTCATTAGAAGATAGATAGAGAGCACAGTCCTTTGTTTTGACCTTGTAGGTTTTTAGAGCCTTCTTGATTATTTCAGCCAAAGGTTCTTTTGCTTCAATTCTCCCCTGATTCATCATACCAATAGGAAGGGTTTCAATAATCCATTTATCTAATTTGTGGTTTTTCTTCATAGATATTATTTTAATTGATGAGGAACCGATGTCAATGCCTATAATTGGCTTTTCCTTTTTAACAATACTTCGTACACTATTAGACAAATCTGTTTTAGTTTTCTTTTTCTTACGTCTTGCCATAGTTTCCTCC
>CAZXSM010000041.1:0-19734 GCA_964643255.1 uncultured Lachnospiraceae bacterium | reverse complement strand
GATCCTGATGTTATAGGTGGATTTATTGTTCTTTTAGAAGGACGTGTTTTTGATGGTACTATTAAATCTGCACTTAATAAAATGAAAATTCAATTAAAGGGAGGAAATTTGAATGGCGAATAATCCCGAAGAAACAGTCAATGTTATAAAACGACAAATAGAGGAATTTAATTCAAATATAGAATTCACAGAAGCAGGTACCGTCATACAAATCGGGGATGGTATCGCTAGAGTTTATGGCTTACAAAATGCTATGAGTGGTGAGCTATTAGAGTTTGCCAATGGAACTCATGGCATGGCTTTAAATTTAGATAAAGATAGTATAGGTGTTGTTATTATGGGTTCTGACTCCGGAATCAAAGAAGGCGATCCTGTAAAATTAACAGGTAGAATGACTTCAGTACCAGTTGGTGATGGTCTATTAGGTCGAGTAGTAAATGCACTTGGTGAACCTATAGACGGCCAGGGAAGAATTGAACCAGATAATTATAGGGATGTAGAAGCTCCTGCACCAAGCGTAATCGACCGAAAAGAAGTTGAAGAACCGCTTCAAACAGGTATTAAGGCTATTGATGCTCTAGTGCCTATTGGAAAAGGTCAAAGAGAGCTTGTTATAGGTGACAGACAAACAGGAAAGACGGCTATAGCAATTGATACAATCCTTAATCAAAAAGGTAAGGATGTAAATTGTGTGTATGTTGGAATTGGACAAAAAACATCAACAGTAGCACGTATTATAAACCAATTAGAAGAATCAGGTGCTATGGAATATACAACAGTAGTTCTTTCTAGTGCTAATGAACCTGCAGCACTGCAGTATATTGCGCCTTATGCAGGTTGTGCAATAGCTGAAGAATGGATGTATAAAGGAAAAGATGTATTAATAGTTTATGACGATTTATCTAAACATGCAGTTGCTTACCGTGCAATAAGTTTGCTATTAAATAGACCACCAGGACGTGAAGCTTATCCAGGTGACGTGTTTTACTTACATTCAAGGCTTTTAGAACGAGCAGCTTGTTTAAGTAATATAAATGGTGGAGGAACAATGACGGCTTTGCCTATTGTAGAAACACAAGAAGGTGATATATCTGCATATATTCCAACAAATATTATATCGATTACAGATGGACAGATATATCTTGAAACAGATTTATTTAATAATGGTGTAAGACCAGCTATAAATCCAGGTTTATCTGTTTCCCGTGTTGGTGGTTCAGCCCAAATTTCAGCGATGAAAGAAATAGCAGGACCACTTAGAATTGAGTATGCACAATATAAAGAACTTGCAGCATTCTCCCAGTTTGGTTCAGATCTTAACCAAGATACAATTGATCGTCTAAATCAAGGTGAGCGTATTATGGAAGTACTGAAACAACAACAATATAGACCTATGGAAATAGAAGATCAAGTAATTGTTCTATATGCACTTAGTAATAAGTATATGGAGGATATAGAGATAAAGTATATAAGAAAATTCCAGCGTGATTTAATTCGTTATATAAATAAACACACACCATATATTAAAGAGGAAATAAAGAGGACTGGGAAAATTCCAGAAGAAATTGAGAAAGATTTAAAATCAATAATCGATAAAGTGAAAGTTGATAGCGATTATATTTAAGGAGGAAAAAAGGTGAGTTCTACAAGAGAGATTAAGAAAAGAATAGCAAATGTTAGTTCTGTAGAACAGCTAATCAAAGCTATGGATATGGTTTCCTCCACTAAATTAGTTAGGTCTAGGCAGCAGTTAAATGGTGTTCGTCCTATCTACCAAGAACTAAGGCGCATAATAGAAGAGGTTGGAGCGAAAAAAGAGGCGAAAAACCATATGTTCTATACAAAACGCGAGGTTAAAAACTCCTTATATATTGTTCTTACTAGTAATAGAGGCCTTGCTGGTGGTTATAACTCTAATATTTGTAAAAAAACATTGGAGCATATCAATACAGATAAAAATGAAAAAATACTTGTTGTAGGTACAAAAGGATATGAATATTTCAGGAAACTCAATAAAAATATAGTTCATTCAATAGTTGACGTATCAGACGCAAATGTATATTATGGATCAGAAAATCTTGCAAATAAAATCTTGGACTCATATTTATCAGATGATGTACAGGAAGTTTTTGTAGCATATACGGAATTTCATAATGTTTTAAACTACGAACCTGTTATTGATAGGGTGTTACCAATTGATCCAATAGAAACTCATGATCAAGAAGTTTTAGAAATGAATTATACACCAAGTGTAGAAGTGTTTATAGATGAGATGATTCCATTATATTTGCATATGCACATGTTTAGAGCGTTTTCAGAAGCTCATACCAGCGAAATGGCTGCACGTATGGTTAATATGGATGCAGCAGGTAAGAATGCTGAAGATATTCTAGATGATTTACATCGTTCCTATAATCGTAAGCGTCAGGATGCAATAACTCAGGAGTTAAATGAAATTGTAGGAAGTGCGAGCGTTTTGAAGAAGGAGGATTAGATGGCAGATAAGAAGACAGATACAAGTATAAAAAATGAAATAAACAACAATATAGATAATAGCACTGATAATGAAATAGATGGTAGTATTAAGCAAAATCTAGAAGATAATAATTATGCTACTACAGACACTGAAAAGAAAGAGAACAAAAAAGAAAAGAATACAGGAAAAATAGTTCAAATTATAGGATCAGTAGTAGACGTTCGATTTGAAGATAGTTTGCCTAGTCTGTACAACGCTCTTGAAGTAAAATTTAATAATGAAAAAATCGTTATGGAGGTTATGCAGCATATTGGAGATGATACGGTTAGATGTATTTCCATGAAGCCAACAGAAGGATTAAAACGTGGTGCTGACGTGGTAGATACTAATGCCCCAATTACAATACCTGTAGGAAAAGAAGTTCTAGGGCGTATGGTTAATATCTTAGGTGAACCTATTGATAACAAACCACAGATAGAAACAAAAGAGAACTGGTCTATTCATAGAGACCCGCCTCCGCTAACTGAGCAAGTTGCACTACCAGAGATGTTAGAGACTGGTATTAAAGCAATTGACTTACTATGTCCATTTCCTAGGGGTGGTAAAGTTGGATTGTTTGGTGGAGCTGGTGTTGGAAAAACAGTTCTTATAATGGAATTAATCAACAGTATAGCAAAAGAACATGGTGGATACTCAGTATTTACTGGTGTAGGTGAGCGTACCCGTGAAGGTAATGACTTATATTATGACATGAAGGATTCTGGAGTTTTAGAAAAAACAGCTCTAGCATTCGGTCAAATGAATGAACCATCAGGAGTTAGAATGAGAGTAGCCCTTACTGGACTTACTATGGCAGAATATTTTAGAGATAAAGAACATCAAGATGTGTTACTGTTTATAGATAATATTTACCGTTTTGTTCAGGCGGGGTCAGAGGTATCGGCTTTACTAGGACGTACCCCAAGTGCGGTAGGTTATCAACCGACACTAGCAACTGAGATTGGAGAATTGGAAGAGCGTATTACTTCTACAAAAACAGGTTCAATTACTTCGGTACAAGCAGTATATGTACCTGCAGATGACTTAACAGACCCAGCTACAGCAACCATATTTGCCCATTTAGATGCGGTAATAATTTTGTCAAGATCAATAGTAGAACAAGGAATCTATCCAGCAGTTGATCCTTTGGAATCTTCGTCACGTATTCTAGAAGAAGATATAGTAGGTAAAGATCATTACCGTGTGGCACAAGCAGTTCAAAGGATATTACAAAGATATAAAGATTTGCAAGATATCGTGGCTATTTTAGGTATGGATGAACTTTCAGATGACGACAAGAAGATTGTAACAAGAGCAAGAAAGGTTCAAAGATTTTTGTCACAACCATTTTTTGTAGCTGAAAAGTATACATCTAACCTAGGTCGTCATGTTCCGATTGAAGAAACTATTAGAGGATTTAGAGAAATACTTGAAGGATATCATGATGATATACCTGAAGGTTTTTTCCTAAATGTAGGAACTATAGATGAAGCGGTACAAAATTACAAGAATTCCCAAGGTGGTACAGATGGCCGAGAAACAGACTGATATAAAAAATAAGGAAAAGCTAAATCTTGTTATAACTACACCCCGTGGTGTCAAATTTGACCTAGAAGCAGATATGGTCATAATGCGATGTATTGATGGTGACCTTGGTGTCTTACCAGGGCATGAAGCCCTTTCGACTGTGTTAGGGGATGGAACACTTAGAGTTATCAATGACGGCATAGAGAGCAAAATAGCCCTGTTTGGAGGGGTGGTTGAAATTGATGATACAAAGGTTAATATATATAGCACAATTGCTCAGCGCCCAGAAGAAATTGATTTAGAGCGTGCTAAGCAAGATCGTGAAAAGGCTGAGGCTGCTTTAAATGAGAAGATAGACGATGCCCAGTTCAAGAGACTACAAGCTATGATGCGTCGTTCAATAGTGCGTATTAATGTAAATACTCAGCTAGAAGATTCCGACTACTTTAAGGTTGGAGAAGATGATGATGAAGAGTAATAGTTTAAGTTGCTATGGGTTGGTGTCTTGTTGTAGATGTTAGAGTGTATATTTGTTTTTCAATGAGTGGAAAATATGGCGAGTGTGTGTCAATGGCGGATAAATGGTGAAGTATGTATGCGGTTTATATGTATTTTCGTCTATCCGATACTGGCGTACACTCGCCATATTTGTTCATGGAAAGGAAAAACAAATTTAACACACTAACACCTCGAAACATATCTGCATACTTATCTATTACTGGTGTATCTTTATCATCCTTGGGAAGAATATTAGATGTAGGCTTGTAAAACAGGAAAAAGATGAGTAGAATATAGAATATTGGAGAGAATACTTTGGATGAGGAGAATTAACATGAAATTAATGATTGCATCAGATATACATGGTTCTTCGTATTATTGTGAAAAATTGCTTCTTGCATTTAGAAAAGAAGAACCAGATAGATTACTATTATTAGGAGATTTACTTTATCATGGACCAAGAAATGATTTGCCAAAGGACTATAATCCTAAAGAAGTTATAGGTATGTTAAATGGAATAAAAGAGTCTATACTTTGTGTAAGGGGAAATTGTGAAGCGGAAGTAGACCAGCAAGTACTTGAATTTCCAATACTAGCAGATTACTGCATATTCCATTTACAAGGACGTACTATGTTTGCCACACATGGTCATCAGTATAATGAAGAAAATCCACCTTTTCTTAAGAAAGGGGATATCTTACTAAACGGGCATACCCATGTATCTAGACGTTCAGAACACAAGGATTTTATATATATGAATCCCGGTTCTGTATCAATGCCAAAAGAAGATACAACTAATGGGTATATACTATTAGAAGGAAGCACATTTTATTTAAAGAGTATAGATGGTTATGTATTAGATACATATGAGTTATGATAAGAAATGGAGAAGTTTAATTATGTAAAAATAATTAAACTTCTCCATTTATATGTAAAAATATAATATTCTATTTTTCTATGTATAGGATACCTAATGTTCCAGGTCCACAATGACATGAAATAGTGCAACTAGCTTCTGTAATTAATATCTCATCAAAATATTTTAGATTTTCAACCTTTTCTACAATTCTTTCTACAAGCTCTTCATCTTCCACAGTATGAGTTATAAAAACTCGATTTGAATCAATTGATTCAATATCTCTTAAACGATCATCAATGTATGCATTAAGGCATCTTTCTAAACTACCCCGGTATTGTTTACCTACTTTCATAGTGCCTCCTATTACTTCAATACAAGGCTTTAATTTAATTAAATTTGCACCTTGTGCAACTAAACCAGGACACCTACCACCTTTGGCTAAATAAGTTAAGCTATCTATAACAAAACTGCTATTTACTTTTGCCTTTATACTTTCGTTATCTTCTACGATTTCTTGTCTAGATGCTCCCTTCTTAGCAAGAATACCAGCACGTATTACTTGATGACCAATGCCAGAAGAAAGATTTATTGAGTCTATAAAACTAATCCTATCAGTTTCTAGGTATTGACTAGCATTTATTGCATTTTGATGACAAGATGAAAAAAGTGAGCTTATGCTAAAATGCACAATTTCATACCCTTGTTTTAAATAATACTCAAAGAAAAGTTTGAAATCATAAACTGAAATTGCCGATGTCTTAGCAAGGACTCCATCTTTCTCAAAAGACTCAAAAACATCTTTTTGCTTTATATCAACCCCATCTTTATAGGAATCATCCCCTATATTAACATATAGTGGTATGATTTTAATATCTAGCTTTTCAATAATACCTGGTGATAAATCGCTAGTACTGTCACTTGTAACAATAACTTTATTCATAGATCTGGGAATTCTATATACTTGACGATATGATATAAGTGATTTTCGTTAAGTTAAGAATTCTCCTGCACCACCTTCCCTAATTATATAATGTTTTATAATAAGAGTAAAAACATCCATTTAATAATTATTATAATTTGAATATAAGATTTTATCAATGTAATAATGATTAAAATAAATAAAATTAATATTAATTCAAGTTAATATATAGCATAATGCATATATTAAACTAAATGTTTTATAATAAAACTATAGGTGGATAAATATATTTTATGAACTATCTGATAAAAATTAATATGTTAATATATTCTTTAAATATTAAATTATAACTATTTTACTAGACTTTTGAGCCTGCTTTTGATATTATTACTGATAGATTTACATATTATAGAATATAGAGGCAATTAGAGATGTCAAATAGAAGAAGAGAAAACAAAAACTTAATAAAGGCAGCAAACAAGAAAAGAAATAGAAGTAGGAAAATCGGTATTATATTAGCCGATATCCAACTAATTTTCACATTTATATTTTTAGGCTTATTAATTCTGCTAAATATATTACCATTTAAATATTTAATTGCAATTATAATTGTATTAGCTTTCTTTGTCATATATGCTTTTTTATCTCAACTAACTAAGAATTATAGGACATTAGGCAAAATAATTTCAGTAATAGTCAGTATAACTTTAGCATTTGGAAGTTATTATATAATTGAAACAAGAAGTATGATATCAGATATTTCTGGGGCAGAAACAAAAAAGGACGAAATGTCCATGGTTGTTTTGAAAGATGACCCAGCTGAAACAATTAATCAAGCATTAGATTACGTTTTTGGTATTAATGTTTCAGTTGATAGAGAAAAATCTGATGAAGTAATTGATAGCCTTAATGAAGAGTTTGAGACACAAATAAGTACAAACACTTATTCAGGATATGGTGAACTTGTTAATGCATTATATAGTGGAGCCTCACAAGTAATTATTATTAACGAAGCATCAAGAGAAGTAATAAATGAACTCTATCCTAACTTTGATGAAGAAACCCGAATTTTGCATAATTACGAAGTAGTTACCGCTATTCCTACACCAAAAGCAAATGATTCAGATGTAACAAAGGAATCATTTAATGTATATATTAGTGGTATTGATGTATCAGGTTCAATATCAAGAACAGGTCGTAGTGATGTTAATATATTAGGAACTATTAATCCAAACACTAATCAAGTATTGCTTACTACAACACCAAGAGACTATTTTATCCCTTTCCCTAACACTGGTGGGCAAAGAGATAAACTTACCCATGCAGGTATTTATGGTGTGGATGTTTCAATGGGTGCTCTAGAAGACCTATATGGTATAGAGATTGATTATTACGTAAGGGTTAATTTTGATACCTTAATTGGCCTAGTTGATGCACTTGAAGGAATTTCAGTTTATTCAGAATATACCTTTAATGCAGGAGGATATAGTTTCTACGAAGGATACAATGATATGGACGGAGAAAAAGCTCTAGTATTTTCCAGAGAAAGAAGTTCCTTTGGTCTTGGTGATGTTCAAAGAGGTCGAAACCAGATGGAAGTAATCAAAGGTATAATAAACAAGGCTCTTACACCTACTATAATTGTAAAGTACTCTAGTGTAATGAATAGTATTGCAGGAAGTTTTGAAACTAATATGAGTGATGATGCAATTACAGACCTTATAAAGATGCAAATAGATGAAATGTCTCCATGGAATATAGTATCTAACAACGTTATGGGTAAAGGCTCAATGGAGTATACCTATACACAAGGGCAAAGTACAAGATATTCTGTATTGATACCAGACGAAGAAAGCGTTAGACAAGCTAGGCAGAAAATCTACGCTGTAGAAAATGGAGAAATATTAGTACAAGAATAAGATGTTAATATAGTTGCTAGAATATGACTTTATATATACTAGCGGTTCTACAATAAATAGTAGATTTCAAGTAATATTTATTGTGGGACCGCTTTTTAATATGTTAATATTAAAGCATAGATACAGTTGATTTATCAATTAGGACCTTGTTAGTTGAAAGTTGGAAGATATATGATTGATAAAGTAAAGCATATAATAATAAAATTCTATAACAACGATATAATTCGTTATATATTCTTTGGTGGCTTAACCACATTAGTGAATTTAATTAGCTATGCTATACTAAGAAACTTAATGGATTATAAGGTAGCCAACTTAATTTCAATAGTAGTGGCTATTTTATTTGCCTATTTTGTTAACTCAAGATTTGTATTTAATTCCAAGGCAAGAAGATTAAAAGAAAGATTTCAAGAATTTATTAAATTTATTAGTGCAAGAATTTCCACTATGATTATAGAATTAGTAGGAGTATATATATTTGTCGACATAATAAATATTAACGATATGTTAGGGAAGATTATTATTCAAATTATAGTACTTATACTTAACTATGGCTTTAGCAAGCTATTGGTTTTTAAAAATAGATAATATTGAAAAAGTTAGATTTTTATCTATAAATCTAGCTTTAATATATATGTTAAGATGTTAAGGAACTCTTAAGTTCCTTGTATTTAAAATAAAAAAGTGATAAAATAGGTTACTAATAGAGGGAAATGGGATAATATTTATAGAGGAGAGACATTTTTTAAATTTAATTTGAATCTTTGCTAAGGCATTGATTTAACAAAACAAGAATAAGAGGAATGAACAATGTTGAAAAAAATTGTAGATAATAAGTTATTATATCGCAGATTTTTCTTACTAATATGCGACATACTTATAATTTTATCTGCGTCAGCTTTAGGATTACTGTTTCGTTTTGACTTTGTTATATCAAATATTAATCAAATATATATAGACTCAGTCTTAACATACATGCCTATTAATATAATTATAACACTAGGTATATTTTTTATATTTAGGCTTTATCATAGCCTTTGGACATTCGCTAGTGTTACAGAAATGCAGAATTTGTTTATGGCTTGTATACTTGCCACTATATCTCAATTTGTAGGGATGAAATTATTGGATTTACCTATATATAGAAGTTATACCTTTTTATATGGTGGCATTTTATTTATATTAACTATGCTTTCTCGTTTTGCATACAGATTTGCTCAAAAGATTAATCATAGTAAGCGGCTAGGACAAAATGTTTCTAATGTTATGATAATCGGTGGTGGTGAAGCTGCAAACCTCCTAATCAAGGAGATAAATTCATGTGTTAATGTAAAGGACAAGCTAGTAAAGTGTGTTATTGACGATTCACCAGATAAACAAAACCGATATATACAAGGAATTAAGATTGTTGGAACGAGACATGATATAAAAAAATGTGTAATAGAATATGAAATTGACGAAATAGTTATTGCTATGCCATCAACTAACTCTAAAGATATCAGTGAAATAGCAGCAATCTGTAAAGAAACAGGTTGTGATGTTAAGATATTGCCAGGTATGTATCAGTTGATGACTGGACAAGTAAGTGTTAATAAACTAAGAGATGTAGAAATTGAAGATTTACTTGGGAGAGACCCTATTAAAGTAGATATTGATTCTATAGCTGATTATGTTGAAAACAAAGTTATTTTAATAACTGGTGGCGGTGGATCTATAGGTAGTGAACTTTGTAGACAGATTGCATCCCAGAATCCAAAGCAACTAATTATTGTAGATATATATGAAAACAATGCATACGATATTCAGCAAGAATTACTTGCGGATTACCCGGATTTAGATTTAAAGGTTCTAATTGCATCAGTTCGTAATAAAGTAAGAATGGATTCAATATTCAAAATCTATAGACCTGATATAGTTTATCATGCTGCAGCCCATAAGCATGTACCATTAATGGAAAACAGTCCTAACGAATCAATTAAGAACAATGTATTTGGCACATGGAATACTGTTTATGTAGCAGGTAAATATAAGGTAGATAAGTTTGTTTTGATATCAACTGATAAAGCAGTTAATCCTACCAATATTATGGGAGCCTCAAAAAGAATATGTGAAATGATTATACAAATGTACAATAATCAATCAGATACAGAATTTGTAGCTGTTCGTTTTGGTAATGTACTTGGCTCTAATGGAAGTGTAATACCATTATTTAAAAAACAAATAGAAGAAGGTGGACCTGTAACGGTTACCCATCCTGATATTATAAGATATTTTATGACTATTCCTGAAGCAGTATCATTGGTTCTTCAAGCAGGTGCATATGCTAAAGGTGGAGAAATATTTGTTTTAGATATGGGGGAACCAGTTAAAATTCTTGACTTAGCAACAAATTTAATAAGGCTTTCAGGATTAAAACTAGGAGAAGATATAAAGATTGAATTTACAGGACTACGTCCAGGTGAAAAACTATACGAAGAGCTCCTTATGGATGAAGAAGGAATGGAAGAAACAGAAAATAAACTCATTTATATAGGAAAACCTATAGTATTTGATGAGGAAAAATTCTTTAGTCAATTAGAGATATTAAAATCACTTTGCTACAATGAACAAGTTGATGTTAGAGAATATGTTCAAGAAATAGTTTCAACTTATCATCCGGAGAAACAAGGAGAACAGCTTAAGACCCCGTTAAAATCTAAAAACAAACTAAGGAAACAACAAAAAGAAAGTACTAACAAGGAAATATATGATAATCAAATTGAATATACAGAAGTTACAGATGGATTTTAAATAAAACATAAAAAGAGATAGAATTTTATTCTATCTCTTTTCTAAATATTAGATTAAATAATTTGACCATACTTTTTAAACTATAGTTGTAATTAAAAATAATAAAGTTTATAATATCAATGATAACAAATCAAATAATAAAATATCTAATTATATAATAAGGAGAATGTATATGTCAATATTAGTAACAGGTGGAGCTGGATATATAGGTAGTCATACATGTGTTGAACTTCTAAATGCAGGCTATGATGTAGTGGTAGTAGATAACTTGTACAATTCAAGTGATATAGCATTAGAAAGAGTTAGTCAAATAACAGGTAAAAACATTAGCTTTTATGAGGCGGATTTGTTAGACAGGGATGCTTTAGTAAATATATTTGAGTTGGAGAATATTAGTGCAGTAATACATTTTGCTGGCTTGAAAGCAGTAGGAGAATCAGTAGGGAAACCATTAGAGTATTACCATAACAATGTAACAGGAACATTAGTGCTTTGTGATGTTATGAGACAATATGGAGTTAAGAATATAGTGTTTAGCTCTTCCGCTACTGTTTATGGTAATCCCAAGACAGTACCTATTAAAGAAGACTTTCCTCTATCAGTAACTAATCCTTATGGACGAACAAAATTGATGCTAGAAGATATATTAAGAGATTTACATGTATCAGATGAGGAATGGAAGGTTGTAATTCTTAGATACTTCAACCCTATAGGAGCCCATGAAAGTGGATTGATAGGTGAAGACCCAAAAGGTATTCCAAATAATCTTGTACCCTACATAACACAGGTTGCTATTGGCAAATTAGATAAATTAAGCATATTTGGCAATGATTATGATACTCCTGACGGAACAGGTGTACGTGACTATATACATGTTGTTGATTTGGCAATAGGCCATTTAAAAGCATTAGAAAAGATGGAAGATTCTAAAGGAGTTTTAACATATAACTTAGGAACTGGAACAGGATATAGCGTACTTGATATGGTGGAGGCTTTTTCTAAAGTAGTAGGCAAAGATATTCCTTATGAAATACAACCCCGTCGTCCAGGAGATATTGATACATGTTATGCAGATCCGACTTTAGCGAAGGAAGAATTAGGTTGGCAAGCAACAAGAGACCTAGAAACAATGTGTGCAGATGCTTGGAGATGGCAACAGCAAAATCCTAAGGGATACAATTAATCTAATAAAGGGCAAGAAGTGTTGTAATTATAGAAATACTCTATAGGGCTATATTGTATATAAAACCATAAAATGATAAAACTTGGTATAAGGAGTGAAATGATGAAAAAGAAATTATTATTCTTGCTTATGTGTATGCTTGTAATATCTGTTATTAGCTTTTCTATAGCATCAGCGGTATCTAAGGAAGAAAATAGTGATGACAAAATAAAAATAGTCACTTCCTTTTATCCTATATATAACTTAACAATTAATATAGCAGAGGGTGTAGATAATGTAGAAGTTGTAAATTTGACTAGTTATGAATCAGGCTGCTTACATGATTATCAATTAACAACTAGTGATATGAAAAGACTTGAAAATGCTGATGTGTTTATAATGAATGGCGGAGGAATGGAAGGTTTTTTGGATGATGTTTTAGAAGCTTATCCTAATATTGATATTGTTGATTCATCTCGAGGAATTAAGCTCTTAGAAGCAGCAAAAGATAATCATGGTCATGAAGACCATGAAGACCATGAAGATAATGAACATTCTCATCATGAGTATAATGCTCATATTTGGATGAGCATGGATAATTACATTAGACAGATAGAAAATGTAAAGGAAGACCTATCTCAATTAGATCCTGACAACAAGACCATATATGCTAATAACAGCAATCAATATATTAATGAAATTAAGGAACTTCAGATGGAATATGAGAAAAGGTTAAGTAAGTATAGAGATATACCAGTTATTATATTTCATGATGCATTTACTTATCTTGCCCATGAACAGGAATTGAATGTGGTTTATACTGTAGATATGGATGAGAATACTTATTTTAGTGCAGGTGAGATAAGTGAGATTATTGATATAATTAACAAGTATCAAGTAAATATTCTTTTGACTGAAGCCCAATATAGCGAGTCAATAGCAGAGACAATAGCCAATGAGAGTAGTTCACAAGTTTATATAATTGACACTGTAGTTACGGGTGGTAATAGCAAAGAAGGTTATATTAGTGCTATGTCACAAAACTTAGATATTCTAGAGAGAGTATATGAAGAAAACAGGAGTTATTATGAATAAATGTGGGTTTCATTGTATTAAAATGAAAGATATTAATGTAACATTTGGTCAAAAAGAAATTTTAAAAGACATAAATATTCATATGCATTGTGGGAATCTCACTACAATTATTGGGAAAAATGGCGCTGGTAAGTCAACCCTAATAAAGACAATATTAGGGGAAATACCTTATAAAGGCCAAATTATTTTCCAAGATACAAGACTTAATAAAAGGCTGGATTTAAAGATAGGATATGTACCACAAAGTATAAACATAGATAATAATACACCAACAAGTGTCTATGATTTATTTACTTCATTTATAAGTAATAAACCTATATTCTTATATAAAGACAAAAAATTATATAAGCAAATCAAGAAATCATTATCTTTGTTTGATGCTGACCACCTAATAGACAGAACAGTAAGTGACTTATCTGGTGGAGAACTACAAAGAGTTTTACTTTCTATTGCTGTCACACCAATTCCTAAGTTGTTATTATTAGATGAACCGGTATCAGGAATTGATAGAAATGGAATGGAGCTATTTTATTCAAATATCAATAAATTAAAAGAAAACTATGATCTTGCAATTATAATGATTTCCCATGATTTTGAATTCATTAAAAAACATTCTGACTATGTTATATTATTAGATCAAACAATCCTTAAAGAGGGAAGACCTGAAGAAGTGCTGCAAAGCGAGGAGTTTCAGAAAGAGTTTGGACTACAGGGGCAGGATTCTGTTGTGTCCTAGAAAAGAGCGGTATTTATGGAAACAATCTATCAAATTTTAGAAAAACTTATACCATTCTCATGGATTGAATACGACTTTATGAAAAATGCATTTATTGGAATATTAATTATAACCCCTTTGTTTGGATTATTAGGGACTATGATTGTAAACAATAAAATGGCGTTTTTCTCTGATGCACTTGGACATTCGGCTCTTACAGGTGTTGCAATCGGAGTATTATTAGGTATTAATAATACAAGTATATCAATGATAATATATGCTGTTATATTTTCATTATTATTAAACACTATAAAAAGAAAGAGAACCCTATCTACAGATACAATAATTTCAGTATTTGCATCATTTAGTATGGCTATAGGTTTAGTGATTTTATCTAAGGGTGGGAACTTTTCTCAGTATTCTAACTTACTAGTAGGAGATATACTAAGTATAACACCAAAAGAAATTGTTTATTTACTGGCAACTTTCGCTTTAACTATAGGGTTTTGGTTATTTTGTTTTAACAAATTACATGCTATGAGTATAAATGAATCATTAGCAAGAAGTAAGAATATAAATACTAGATTAATAGACAACTTATTTGTAATCTTAACAGCTATTATTGTTATGTTATCGATTAAATGGATTGGGATATTAATAATAAATGCCTTATTAATATTACCAGCAGCATCTAGTAAAAACATAGCTTCAAATACTAGAGAATATCATTTGATTTCTATTATTATATCAGTATTTTCTGGTATTGTAGGACTTGTTTTGTCTTTTTATATTAACACTGCTACAGGTCCAACGATTGTAATAGTATCATCCATATTCTTTTTCTTAACATATATAGCCAGATCATTATTCAAATAAGAAGATAAAAGTTTTAATGTCACAAAAATCTTAAGATGTTATTAATATTATGAAGATTTCTTTATTTTAAACAAATATAGGATTATAATATAATTAAGACTGGAGATGACATATGGAAAAAGAAAACAATACAAAGGGAAATGTATATTTAAAAATAGTTGTAAATCTTATTGTTTATCTAATGGTAATATTATTTTTAGTTTTAGTATTTCCACAAATACTAAAATTTTTCCTGCCCTTTTTAATTGGCTGGTTTATAGCACTTATTGCAAATCCATTAGTAAAGTTTCTAGAAAAAAGGGTTAAAATAGTCAGAAAACATAGCTCGGCAATCATTATAGTATTAGTAATTGGACTTATTGTGCTTTCAATATATGGGATTATTAGATTTATTGCGAGTCAAGCCATCTCATTCATTAATGACTTACCCTATATATTTGCGATTATTACAGATAGGTTAGAGCAAGTTGGTGAAAGTTTATCAGGAGTATTTGGAGTTCTACCCTTTGATATTCAAGCATCCCTTGGTCAATTTATTGAAAATATTAAAATTGATATTAATACATTTATGGCTAGTGAAGAAGTCTCTGAAGCAACTATTAGTTTTGCAAGAAGCATGGTAGACTATGTTTTGATGATTTTAATAGTGTTTTTATCCGCTTACTTCTTTATAAAGGATAGAGATACTATTATTGAAAAAGCAAGAGATATTATTCCTGAATCAATTTTAGAGAAATATGACATGATAGTATACTATTTTAAACATGCCCTTGGTGGATACTTTAAAGCCCAGTTTAAAATTATGTTTATCTTAATTGTTATAATGTATATAGGTTTTAAAATACTAGGAACCAAGTATGCTCTTTTGTTAGCTATACTAACTGGTTTATTAGATGTTTTGCCTGTGTTTGGGACAGGTTTTATTTTATGGCCCTGGGCTATAATAGAGTTTATATTAGGTAATTACTTACATTCAATAATATTATTAATTATATATTTAGTATGTCAATTAGTTAAGAATATTCTTCAACCTAAAATGGTAGGAGATAGTATAGGTCTTAATCCACTAGCTACCTTATTGTTCATGTATATAGGTTACAAATTTGCTGGGGTATTTGGAATGATTATAGGTGTACCAGTAGGTCTAATAATTGTTAATCTTTACCGTGCAGGTATGTTTGATAATATAATTAAGAATATTAAGATATTAGTAAAGGACATAAATGAATTTAGAAAGTTTTAAAAAGTATGATAGGACTTTATTATACTTATAAAAAGATAGGGATAAGGTAATTACATGCAAATACATGTATAAAATGGACAGGATTTAGATAAAATATTTATCTAAATCCTGTCCTATTATATTTTATTTAATTGTTCTGTTTATTCTTCTTGGCTCTTGCTCGTTTAGATGGTTCTAAGATCGTCTTTCTTATTCTTATATTCTCAGGAGTAATTTCAACTAATTCGTCTGTTTCAATAAAATCTAGAGCTTGTTCTAAGGATAAAACTCTAGGAGGAGAAAGTTTGAGAGCATCATCTGCTCCAGAAGATCGCATGTTAGTTAATTGTTTCTTTTTACACACATTTACTTCTATATCTTCTGATTTTGCATTTTCCCCAACCACCATACCAGAGTATACTTTTACTCCAGGGCCAATAAAGAGTGTACCCCTCTCTTGAGCATTATATAAACCATATGCTACAGATTCACCAGTTTCAAAGGCGATTAAAGAACCTTGTTGTCTATAGCTAATATCTCCCCTGTATGACTCATATCCTTCAAATACTGAGTTCATAATCCCTTCGCCTTTGGTATCTGTCATAAATTCATTACGATAACCAATTAAGCCTCTAGCTGGAATTGTGAATTCTAACCTAGTTGATCCTCCAATTCCTTTATTAGTCATGTTTTGCAATTCGCCTTTTCTTTGGCCAAGCTTTTCAATGATAGTACCAGAAAATTCACTAGGTACATCAATATATACTTTTTCAATTGGCTCTAACTTATTGCCATTTTCATCATACTTGTAAAGTACTTGGGCTTTACTTACGGCAAATTCATAGCCTTCACGTCTCATGTTTTCAATTAAGACAGACAAGTGAAGTTCACCTCTACCAGATACTTTGAATGCTTCAGTAGTATCGGTTTCTTCTACCCTTAAGCTTACATCAGTATTTAACTCACGAAATAATCTTTCTCTAAGATGTCTAGATGTTACGTATTTACCTTCTGTTCCTGCAAAAGGGCTATCATTTACTATAAAGTCCATGGAAATGGTAGGATCTGATATTTTTTGAAAATGTATAGCCTGTGGATGCTCAGGGCTACATATTGTATCACCAATCTGAATATCAGCTATTCCTGAAACGGCAACAATTGAGCCTATTGTGGCTTCATTTACATCGACTTTGCTAAGCCCATTAAATTCATTTAAACTTGTAATTTTAACTTTTTCAGATTTTTTATCGTCATGGGCATTTACAATTACAACTTCTTCTCCTACTTTTAATCTTCCATTATCAATTTTACCAATACCAATACGGCCAACATAATCATTATAATCTATTGTACTAATTAATAATTGGGTAGGAGCTTCAGGATCACCTTCAGGTGCAGGTATATAATCGATTATAGTATTAAATAGTGGCTGCATATCTTTTGCTTCATCATCAAGGTTTTCAACTGCATAACCTGATTTAGCGGAAGCATAAATAACTGGAGAATCTAGTTGTTCATCTGTTGCATCAAGTTCTATAAATAGGTCAAGAACTTCATCAACGACTTCTGCTGGTCTGGCTCCAGGTCGATCCATTTTATTAACACATACAATTATGGAAAGCTTAAGATCTAAGGCTTTTTGTAAAACAAACTTTGTTTGTGGCATTGGCCCTTCATAAGCATCTATAACTAATATTACTCCATTAACCATTTTAAGAACTCGTTCAACTTCACCACCAAAATCAGCATGTCCTGGTGTGTCTACAATATTTATCTTAACATTCTTATAATTAATAGCAGTATTTTTAGAAAGAATAGTGATTCCACGTTCTCTTTCTATATCATTTGAATCCATTACTCTATCTTTAACAGTTTCATTTTCACGAAATACACCGCTTTGCTTCAACATTTCATCAACTAAAGTAGTTTTACCATGATCAACGTGAGCTATAATTGCTATATTCCGGATATCATTTCTCTTTGTATTCATAAAAATCCTTTCTATATCTTCTTAACATAATAATTAAAGGCGAAACTTAAGTCTAACAATTAACATAAAGGTGAAATATACTTTCCCTTTAGCTTAAATATCTATTGTAATTCAAGATATGAATATTTTAGTCTAATCCTTCATATTATTAAATATCTGTACGTTTGATTAATTGTCTATATGAAATA
The DNA here is from genome assembly GCA_964643255.1 of uncultured Lachnospiraceae bacterium. GTDB lineage: Bacteria > Bacillota > Clostridia > Lachnospirales > Lachnospiraceae > JAAYRG01. The sequence continues at coordinate 1,459 of CAZXSM010000041.1, read as the reverse complement.
CATATTGAACCTAATTATTTTAACACAAAGTAGAAATTATACAAGTAAAATTAGTATTAGCATAAGCGTAGTTATTTATTTTGTAAAACAATTAACATAAAATGTATAATTTTGGTTCTAAATTCTCAAGTTAATGCATATATATATTAGTGGGGGTATTAATTATATAAATATAAGAATCCTCAGTCAAATTAGATAACTTAATGAAAATGTACAGAAAGAATTCAAGGAGAAGGGAGTCATATTATATGACAGATAAAGTATTTGATACTAATAAAGTGAGTGTGGCAGGAGAGGTTACTGGTAATTTTGAGTTTAGCCATGAAGTGTACGGTGAAGGTTTTTACATTATTTACGTGAGTGTTGAAAGATTGAGTAGGACTAGTGATGAAATACCGATAATGGTATCGAACAGGATTATTGATGTAGAGGAAGACTTAACAGGTAAAACAATTGAGGTATCAGGACAATTTCGCTCTTACAATCGTCATGAGAATAATAAAAACAGGCTAATATTGTCTGTGTTTGCACGTGAAATCAAGGTTATAGAGAACGATGAAGACGAAGACGATGACCTTGATTTATCTGACCTAAACACAAATCAAATATTTCTAGATGGATATGTGTGTAAAGAGCCTGTATATCGTAAAACTCCTCTAGGCAGAGAAATTGCAGACCTATTAGTTGCAGTTAACCGACCTTATGGTAAATCTGATTACATACCTTGCATATGTTGGGGTAGAAATGCAAGATACGCACAGACCTTTGAAGTAGGTGGGCATTTACATATTTATGGCAGAATACAAAGTAGGGAGTATCAAAAAAAGATAGGGGAAGACAAATATGAAACCCGTGTGGCTTATGAAATATCTGTTAACAAATTAGAGTACCTAGCTGAAGATTAAGGATTAGGCTACACATAGTCTTAAGGTACTCAAATTTTGTTGGACGAGGAGAGGGTAATAGGGCGGATTTGTATTCTATTTGACTAAGTAACTCAGTGGAAGTATCTAGTCAAAAGAAATGCAAACAAGCCCTATTGCTCTTTTTTCCCCTAAACTAATAGGAAAACTATACATCCCAACTTGACATTAGATATATGGAATGTTAATATAAAATCAAGTAAATTTCATATGATTAATTGGTAGAGGAGCACTTTCCATTAGTATTTTGCTGGATATGAACAGACATAGGTGAATGCAAGAGAAAGGGGAAGGGGCCGAAATAAAAGTTATTCTGTAATGACTTTTATTGGTTATAGGGTTAATAACTTTATTGACTGTCATCAGTTTCTGATGGAGAGCTGCCTAAAGAATATATGGTCTTGCAACAGTACACTTTTTTATGAAGGTATGTTGTTTCTTAAAATAAGGCTAATGCATCATTTCTTTAGGGTCGACTCTAAGTCGACTATTTTTTTACTTATTAATAATTTTAGGAGGTGCTTTATGGCAATATT
>CAZXSM010000040.1:0-19791 GCA_964643255.1 uncultured Lachnospiraceae bacterium | reverse complement strand
TCCATATAATATGAGCTTTTACCTACGATTTGCCAGCTCATTTGTTATATCTTCCCAGTCTAAATCCTGTTCTACCATTAAGACCATTAGATGATATAAGAAGTCAGCAATTTCGTATTTGAGCTCTTCTGAATTAGGATTTTTAGCTGCAATGATAATTTCTGTTGCTTCTTCCCCACATTTCTTGAGAATTTTATCAAGTCCTTTGTCAAACAAATAGTTAGTATAAGAACCTTCTTTAGGATTTTCCTTACGATCTACAATAACATCATAGTCGTCCTGTAATATCTTATAAGGATTTACCTCTTTTAAGTCCTTATCAATCAATTCATTAAAGAAACATGATGGTTTACCTGTGTGACAGGCTGCACCTACTTGATCGACATTAGCTAAGATTGTGTCTTTATCACAGTCTAGTTCCATTGATTTAAGATATTGGTAATGGCCTGATGTTTCACCTTTAACCCATAGTTCTTTTCTACTTCTACTATAATAGGTCATCTGACCTGTTTCAACGGTTTTTTCGTAAGCTTCTTCGTTCATATATGCCAACATTAAGACTTCAGAAGAACGATAGTCTTGAACTATAACTGGTATAAGACCTTGGTCATTTAATTTAAATTCCTTAAATGCTATCTTACTTTCATAAGTATTAACAGGAATATCCTTTTCTTGTAAGCTAAGTTTTGTTTTTAAGATTTCTTTGTCTATAAAGAAATTAGTTGATACACCAATAACATTTTTATGACGTATTAAATCATATAAATCATTATTCTTAAGACTATCTCTAAATACAATAGGCAAACTAGATGATTCTATAGCATCAATAAATGGTTTTGTAATTTTTGTGTGTTTTAAAAGTAGGGCACAGATTCCCATTTCTTTAAGTTTTTCAACAGTTTCTTTTTGGTAAACCATTTTATAATCTTCTACTTCAAGAACTAGCTTATCATAACCAAAACGTTCTGCCCCTTCTTTTATTACAGACTTATCTTTACATATAGCTTGTTTTATCACTACATGGTTTGCACCAGTATAAAAGGCCTTCTTTATATCTTCAAAATTTCTAATATAAACTCCTATATTTACCGGAATATCAACTTGCTTTATAACATTTCTTATCACATGTAAAAAACCATCTATTGACCTCTCGTCATATGAATAATTATATAGAAAGAGTTCATCGGCCCCAATATTATCATACCTTTTTGCTTGCTTAATTATACTTTCTGCTTCTTCATTTTCACAGTTTAAATATGGGATTATTTTTTTGTACATTATAACTACTCCTTCATGATTTTAGATTGTTCCCTTTGTTGACAAGACATCATCAATTCTTTGGTCAAAAGATATTGCTTGATCAAAGGCTTTTGCAAATGCTTTATATATACCTTCAATAATATGATGATTATTTTCCCCATGAATTAGTTTTATATGTAGGTTCATACCTGCGCTGTAAGAAACAGCATAGAAAAACTCCTTAAGCATTTCAGTTTCAAAGTCTCCTACTCGTTCTTTACTTAATTCTACATCAAAAACTAAATATGGGCGGCCAGATAAATCAAGGGAGCATAGAAGTAAGGCATCATCCATTGGAATTATTGCACTACCATATCTTCGAATTCCTTTTTTATCACCAACAGCTTGTTTAATTCCTTTACCTAGAACAATCCCAGCATCTTCTATAGTATGATGTGTATCTACATAAAGGTCCCCTTTTACATTCAAGTCTAGGTGAATAAAACTGTGTTTTGCAAAACTATATAACATATGGTCAAAGAAACCAATACCGGTGTCAATATTAGATTCTTCTTTATTATTATCTAAATTAATTTCTAGATTAATATCTGTTTCCTTTGTTACTCGATTTATTTTAGCCTTACGTTCCATGATTTCTCCTTTTTTATTTATCATCTTCAAATCTTACAGCAATAGCGTTTGCATGAGCTGTAAAACTTTCAGCTTCTGCAAACTTAACAATATCTTTATATACAGGTTCTAAAGCTTCTTTTGAATATGATATTACACTTGATTTCTTTATAAAGTCATCTACACCTAGAGGTGAGAAGAATTTAGATGTACCATTAGTTGGCAGAACATGGTTTGGACCTGCATAGTAATCTCCTAAAGGCTCACTAGAGTAAGGTCCTAAAAATATGGCACCTGCATTCTTAATCTTTGTCATTACTAGATAAGGATCTTCTGTCATAATTTCTAAGTGTTCAGAAGCAATATCATTTGCCATATCAATTGCTTGATCCATAGAATCTGCAAGAAGAATATATCCGTAATTGTCTAAAGACTTCTTGATTATTTCACTTCTTGATAGTTTTGTCAGTAAAACATCTACTTCTTCTGATACTTGCTTAGCTAGCTTTTCGCTTGTTGTAATTAATATAGAAGATGCTAACTCATCATGTTCTGCTTGAGATAAGAGGTCTGCTGCAACATATTTATAGTTAGCAGTTTCATCTGCAATAATAAGTATATCACTAGGTCCTGCAATAGAATCAATACTTACATGGCCAAATACTGATTTCTTAGCTAGGGCTACATAAATGTTACCTGGACCAACGATTTTATCAACCTTTTTAATAGACTCAGTTCCATAGGCAAGGGCCCCTATTGCTTGAGCTCCACCAACCTTGTATATTTCATCTACACCTGCTTCATTGGCAGCAACTAATGTTCCTTCATAAACTGACCCATCTTCAAGTGGAGGTGTTACCATTACTATTCTTGAAGCTCCTGCTATTTTTGCAGGGATTATATTCATAAGGACTGATGATGGATAGGCTGCTTTACCTCCAGGAACATATACCCCTACATTTTCAATGGGAGTTACTTTTTGACCTAAAATTATACCATTAGATTTAGTATCAAACCAACTTTGCCTAACTTGCTTTAAATGAAATTCTTCAATGTTCTTAATAGCTTTTCTAATAACATCTACTAAATCCATATCTATTTTTTTATAGGCCTGGTTAATTTCTTCTTGTGTAACCTTTATATTACATTCATTAATATCAGCCTTATCAAACTTCTTGGTATATTCAAAGATGCTCTGGTCTTTTCTTGACTTTACATCTTTAAGTATATCATTAACCAGATCTTGATATTCATCATATTGGTTAGGACTGCGTTTTAACAAATTACTCTGAATATCTTTTTCTGTAGTTTTATCTAATTTGACTATCCTCATGGCAAACACCTATCTTTCTTTTATTTGTTTATATCCTTACTAAAGTAAAGTCCTTACTTTATCTATTATCTGTGATATACGTTCATTTTCCATTTTCATACTGACTTGGTTTACCACTATCCTTGCAGAGATATCACATATTTCCTCTAAAACAACTAAACCATTCTCCTTAAGGGTGGATCCAGTTTCAACTATATCTACTATAACTTCTGATAAGCCAACTAAGGGAGCAAGTTCAACTGACCCATTAAGCTTAATAATTTCAACAGTTTGACCCTTTTTATTATAAAAGTAATCTTTGGCTATGTTAGGATACTTAGTTGCTACCCTAATTAATTCACCATGCTTTAATAAGTCCTTAGCTTCTTTTGGACCTGCAACAACCATTCTACATTTGCCTAATCCAAGGTCAACAACCTCATATAGCTTTCTGCCCTCTTCTAATATGGTGTCTTTACCTGCAACTCCAATATCTGCTGCACCATATTCTACAAATGTTGGCACATCGGCTGCTTTTGATAAGAAGATTTTTATCTTTTTATCTTCATTTACAAATACTAGTTTTCTAGTTTTAGGATCATTCATCTCCTCAAAAACTATACCCGTTTCCTTAAGTATCTCTAAAGTTTGATTAGCTAGTCTGCCTTTAGGTAAGGCTATTGTTAAATATCTCATTCCTTATCTTCTCCTAACATTAGCTTATTAATATCCACTTCTTTCATGGTAGATTTATTAATGTCATAAATTTTTACCATATTAGGAGTTTCCAAAAATAGTATCCCTCCTATATTCATACGTTTTCCATATGCAATATAATCTTCTAAGATAAACTTATCTTCTTTCTTTAATAATTTTGTAGGAATACCTGTATTCCTAAAATATTTAGATAAATTAATTGCCTTAGCTAGTAAGTTATTCTTGTATAAAAGTAGGGTGGTTTTTTCAAACTTTTCTTCTATATTTTGTCTTGATAAAGCAAGCATTAATTCATCAATCATTATAGCAAGGCCAATAGCTGGTGCTTCTTTACCAAATTGACCAACCAGATTATCATAACGGCCTCCTCCTGCTATAGTATCACCCGTTCCATAAGTATAAGCCTTGAAAATGATACCTGTGTAATAATTGTATTTACTCAACATACCTAGATCAAAGGTTATATATTTTTCTAATCCATATATTTTTAGTATTTCATATAGTTGTTCTAAATGTTTTATAGCATTTAAAGACTTGCTATTACTGGTTAACTCTTTAGCTTTTGTTAATATATCGAGATTTCCAAACAATTCTGATATGTTTGAAAAGACTTCTTTCAAATCACTACTTATGTCTTTATTTTCAATTAACTGTTCCACAGCAAATATATTCTTCTCTTCAATTAAAGACTTAAGTTCACTTTCTTCATCTTCATTAAAACCAGCTTCTTCTATCAGTCCTCTAAAAAAGCCTGCATGACCGATTTCAACTTGAAATTCTTTTAATCCTGAAGCAAGAAGGCACTCAATTGTAATTGCAAGCATTTCACCTTCCCCTTCTACCGATGTATCATTAAATAACTCTCCTCCAATTTGGCTAGTTTCTCTTAACTTGCCTTGATAGCTAGAACCATTAATAAATGTATTCCCTTTATAGCATAGCCTAATTGGCATTTCTTCATCTTTATAGTACTTAGCAACACATCTTGCAATAGATGGCGTTATATCTGGTCTAAGAACTAAAGTATTACCATCCCTATCAACAAATTTGTACATATCTTTAGAAGAAACGCTTCCTCTCTCCTTACTAAATATATCTTCAAACTCAAAGGTAGGTGTTTCTATATCCCTAAAGCCATGAATTTTCATGACATTATATATATTTTTTTCTATATGAATTTTTCTTTCGCATTCTGAATTATATATATCTCGCACACCTTCTGGTGTATGTAATAATTTACCCTGCATATCTTGCTCCTTATACTTTGCCGTGGTAACGTGCTAATTCATTATCAAGATAACGTTTCAACAATAATATAACAAGTTATTTAAATTGTCAACTATTACTTCGACTAGAAATATCAAGATTTATTAACTCCAAATAATGAACGTATATTGAATTCTTACATCTAATCTCATATTCAGGATCTAGTTCATCGAAACGAAAACTCTTTCTCCCACCATTTTCTCTACGGTTCCAGAATTTTAATAACTTATCTAAAGTTAGATAATAGTAAAAGTCCCTATGAGGATAATAAATTAATAAAAAGGAAATGCCCCCTTGTTCTTCAAACTCTTTCATAAACTTAACTTGATGGTCATGAATGTTTTGGAGGGCAAATGTATCACATGAACACTCTTTTGCGTCAAAGCATACTGGGATACCTTGTACTGCACCAATATAGTCTACAGTACTTTTCTTTTCAAAGTAGGCAAGAGTGATATGTCTATTTACTTTATCTATCTCTATAGGTGTAATTGGTGTTGGGACCTTTTGAATTAAAGCTAATTTATGCTGTCTATATTTTTCATTGGTTATGTTAATAACTTCTTCTAAGGATGAGCCTCTAAGTCCTCTTGAGTTCCAATATGCCATCTTAGCTTCCTTTCTCGAATAAATCCTTTTGTATTTTTTTAAATGTCTCTGGTGGATCTGCTTCAAAGCTTTTGTCTGATAAAAACTTAAGTTCTCCTTCTATCTTAGGTAGTCTAAGTTGCCAGGAATGAAGCAATTGATATTTTAATCCATATTCTCTCTTAAATAAGTCATTTGTTTTTCTATTACCGTACTTGTAATCTCCTATTACTGGATGACCTATACTAGCTAAATGAACACGGATTTGATGGGTTCTACCGGAAATCAACTTTACTTTTATTAAGCTATAATTATCCTTAGCAAGTATAGGTTCATATTCCATGTCAAACTCATCACTATCTTTTGCTTTATCTTGGGAAATGGTCATAGTATTAGTGGTAGGATCCTTTGTTAAATATCCCGACACTTTCTTTTTGTCTCTTAAAGCTCCCTTAACTATACAAAGATAATATCTGTCTATAGTTCTATTTCTAAACAATTCAGATACAGTTTGTAAGGCAATTAAAGTCTTGCCAGCTATAATAAGACCAGATGTGTTCCTATCTAGTCTATTACAAATAGATGGCTTAAAAGTTTGTAAGTCATCTTTATTTATTTCCTTATTGGTTAATAAATACGAAAGTATTTGCTCATTTAATGATATATCACTAGCCTCTGACTTTTGGGATAATAAGCCTACGGGCTTGTTAACTACTAATATATTCTTATCTTCAAAGACTACTTGAAATTCCGGCTTTACCTTTATAACATCTACTTCTTCAGTGAATTTAGCTATAGTCTCATCAGACAAAAACATTTTTATCTCGTCGCCAGCAATTACCTTTTCAGAGCCTTTAGCCTTTTTGTTATTTAGGGTAATATTCTTCTTACGTAACATTTTATATATAAAGCTTTTTGGAGCCTTGTTTAACTGTTTTAATAACAATTTATCTAGCCGCTGTCCTGCTTCATTTTCATTAACTATAAAACTTTGCATACTGCCTCCTGCTTATTCTTTTAACATGGTCACTTCTTCTTTTGTTAAGTACCTATATTCACCTAAGTCCAAGTTTTCGTCTAATTTCAAACTTCCCATACTGATTCTTTTTAAATAGACCACTTCCATGCCTAAAGCTTTAAACATCCGTTTCACCTGGTGAAACTTTCCTTCATATATAGTTAAATTAACTTTGGAAATTGGTCCCGATTCTATTATTTCTAGTTCTGCAGGGAGTGCTTTAAAGTCCTTATCCACTTTAATTCCTTTATTAAAGAATTTTATCTCTTTCTTAGTTAAACGTCCCTCAACAAGTGCATAGTAGGTCTTACCTATCTTTTTCTTGGGAGATAAAAGGTTGTGGGCTAATTGGCCATCATTAGTAATTAGAAGTAAACCTTCTGTGTCCTTGTCTAATCTCCCTACTGGGAAAATATCTTTTTTATATTTTTCCTTAATTAAGTCAATTACAGTGGTATCTAAATTATCCTTGGTTGCAGAAACCACACCTGCAGGCTTATTTAACATAATATAAATGTATTGCTTATATTCAAGGACTTGGTCATTATAATATACCTTATCAAGGTCTGTATTAACCTTGAATTTAGCATTATCAATAACTTTATCATTAACTCTTACTTTGCCTTTTCTTATATCTTGTTTAACATCTTTCCTACTGCCTATGCCAAGATCAGACAAATATTTATCTAAACGTATTATTCCACCCATAATATTCCTTTCAACAAGTAATCTGATTATTTGCTCCACCTAATGTCTAAAAGAAAAATCATTTATTGTTGATGCACTTTGCACATGGTACTTATTAGCAAGCTTGTCTAATTTTTTCCTAAAAGCTACTAATTCCTCTACACCTTCTTCACTATATGTTTTATCGAATTCATCTTGAATATCTTTTATTTCTTCATCACTTAGAACCTTGGTTAGATTTTGAATATTAGTTAAAATATCAGCTACCATACCAGCCTTAAAATTAAAGGTATTTTGGGCTTCCTTAATTTCATCTCTAATTGCAGACATTTCCTGGTCTAAGACTATTATCGCATCAGCTGCTCTTGATAACCTTCTCTTTATGTCAATAGGCATTGTACCTTGATATTTATATTGTAGAGAATGCTCAATTGTTGACCAAAAGTTCATGGCCAAGGTTCTGATTTGAATTTCTACCTGAACCTCTTTATGGCCTTTAAGAGTTTCAACTGTATAATACACCACTAAATGATAGCTTCTATATCCTGAAATCTTCATATCATTAATATAATCTTTTTCTTCTTTTATAACCATATCTTTACGGCTTCTTATAGTATCAACAACTTCATAAATATCTTCAACAAATTGGCATATTATCCGTATTCCTGCTATGTCATCTATTTCCTCTTCAATCCTATCCTGGGAAATGTTTTTTTTGTGAGCTTTATCAATTATACTAGAGATAGATTTCACCCTCCCTTGAACTTGTTCAATAGGAGAATAATTATCCTTGGCTCTATATTCATCTATTAAATGATTAAATTTCACCATCAGTTCGTCTACACATAGTCTGTACGGATCCAGCATTTCTTTCCATTTTCTTGTTTCCATATATTCGCCCCTTTGTGTTTTATATAATATTTGTATATTGTAACCTTCCATAATTACTATATCACAAAATATCACAAAAACATATGTTTGTAGGCAAAATTCATACATTTATTAGACAAAATTTTGATTGTTTTCCTAGTAGATTAAGTGTAGGATATTCTAAGTATTTTTCTAAATATTTTATTATATAACAAGGATTTACACTAATTTCACCTAGTTTACTATCTATGTATATACCGAAATGCAAATGAACATCAAATTCCCCTTTTGTACCCTCTGGCCCATATCCGGTATCACCCATATAGCCAATAAAATCTCCAGCTTCAACATAATCACCTATATTTAAATCATTAGCATAAGAATCCAAATGAGCATAATAAAAATAGGCTCCACTTTTACTCCTAATACCTAGTCTGTAACCCCCCTGATCTAACCATCCCTTTTGTTCAACAATCCCATCTGTAACGCTTACTAACGGATATTTCCCCCTAGCGTTCTCCTTAGCCATTAAGTCTGTCCCTTCATGTCCTCTTTCCCCTCCATAGCTTCTAAGGGCATTCCATGTATCTTCATAGCTAACATTATTTTCCCCATTAGAATCTGCCAATACTGGAAAAACTTCAATATCTTGAAAAACACTCTTATAATATCCCTTTACTTCCCTAAAATTTTCATCATAAACTAAGCTCCTTAACATCAAATCCATATTAGCATCACTAATTTTATCAAATTCAAGCATATCGAAATCATTAATAAACATATAAAGGGTTAATATATCATACCTATCATAATCTATGTCTTTATCAAACTTGTCGTCATTCTTTTTACTATCAAAACTATTACTCCCATTAAACTCAAAAAACTCTTCTAAATATTCTTCAGAAATCTTCATCTGCCTAAAAGCATCATAATCAATGGGCTCATATCTGATTTTTTTAATAAACATATTTACAGAAATAATGTTAAGAACATAAACAATCACACATGCCACAACAAATACCATTATTATATTAAAGCAAAGGCTTTTAGCCAAAGAATCTGGCCCTTCTTTTTTATTAAAGCTCTGTATTTTAGAAGTCATTATTCCACCCCTATCCATAATCAAGATATATTATTATATGACATCCAACCCGTAATTTATACCAGCTATAGATTAACTAGTATTGACATAAAAAACGGGTCCTATCAAAATTAAGAGAAGATTTGTATATTGTCTTCTGTTTATTTTGATAGGACCCGCTATATATCCCTTATTACTTCATTAATTACTTCATTTCTTCTATAACTTTTTCTAGGTATTTATAAACCCTAATAGTTGATGGAATATTAAGTCTTTCATTAGGAGAGTGAATATCATCCATATCAGGCCCTAAAGATACAATGTCTATACCTGGAATCTTCCCTGCAAAGAAACTACATTCAAGTCCTGCATGTATTGCTTCAAGTTTTGGAGAAGTATTATATATGTTTTCATATACACTTACCATATGGTCTCTAAGTGTAGATTCCGCCTTATATTCCCAAGCTGGATATTGGCCATTAAGCTTGTATTTGCCACCACTAGCCTCTGCTAGAGAATTTAGTTTGTCACTAATATACTTTTTATAACTATTAATTGCAGATCGTACTGAATGGCGTATTACTGCACTTTCTTCACTGATTCTTATTACGCCAACGTTTAAAGAACTTTCAACTAAACCTTCAAATGTAGCACTCATCTTTTGAACTCCATTTGGACAATGTAGTAAATAAAATAATACATTGGCAAAGGATTTATTATCTAAGCATGAAAAGTTTTTCTTTTCAAACACTTTATTTTGTATGGTTAGCTCTGGCTCTGACTGAGATAATTCTTCTGTATATCTTGTTGATAATGTTGCTAATACTTTTTCAAACTCATCAAAAGAATCTGGATCTATACAGATAATACCATAAGCATCTCTTGGTATTACATTGTCCTTTTGACCACCTTCTATGGAAATTAAATGATAATCAAATAATTCATCTAGGTCAAATAACAAACGTCCTAGTAATTTAAGTGCATTGGTTCTATTTTTAAGTATATCTGCACCTGAGTGACCACCTAGCAAGTTGTTTATTCCTATTTGAACTTTTAAACCATAAACATCTTCTCTATTAATAGGTATTTCGGTAGATCCTGTTAGTCCTCCTGCAGAGCTAATTAAAAGAACTCCCTCTGGCCCTGAATCCATATTAATTAATTGTTTTCCTTTAAGACTTGATATGTCAAGGCCAATTGCCCCATCCATTCCAATTTCTTCGTCTGTAGTAAATACAGCTTCAAGCCTTGGATGTTCAAGTTTTTCATCATCTAATAAGGCTAAGGCATAAGCTAATGCAACACCATTATCTGCACCTAAAGTGGTATTATTAGCATACAAATAATCTCCTTTAACTTTGAATTCTATTCCATCATTTTCAAAATCATGAGTAGAATCTGGAGTCTTTTCACATACCATATCCATATGTCCTTGCAATATAATCGCTGGTGCATTTTCATATCCTTTTGTTGCTTCTTTAAATATAACTACATTTTCAAATTCATCTTGGAAATGTTCAAGGTCTCTTTCTTTAGCAAAGTCCACCAAGTAATTACTTATAGCAGTATTGTTTCCTGAACCTCTTGGTATTGCTGATATTTCATTAGAGAATTTAAATATGTTTTTGTAATCTCTATCTTGTAATATATAATCCATAAATTCTATACCCCTTTGTCTAATTAATTTTTGAAACTATGAATTGGAGCAGGAATTCTTCCTCCTCGGTTAATAAAATCATAGCAGTCAAAGTTATTTACTTTCATAATTGGTGCATATCCTAATAGGCCACCAAATTCAACCATGTCTCCTACATCCTTACCTATAACAGGAATTATTCTAACTGCAGTTGTTTTTTGATTTATCATTCCTATAGCCATTTCATCAGCTATAATTCCTGAAATTGTAGATGCCTTAGTATCACCAGGAATTGGTATCATATCTAATCCAACTGAACAAACACAAGTCATTGCCTCAAGTTTTTCAATAGTTAAAGCTCCTGCTTGTACTGCTTTTATCATTCCTTGGTCTTCACTAACAGGAATAAATGCGCCACTTAAGCCTCCTACATAAGATGAAGCCATAACGCCACCCTTTTTAACTTGATCGTTAAGTAGGGCTAAGGCTGCTGTTGTTCCTGGAGCACCAGCATATTCAAGACCCATTTCTTCAAGAATATCAGCTACACTATCTCCAACTGCTGGAGTAGGTGCAAGAGATAAGTCTACAATTCCAAATGGAACATCTAGGAGTTTGGCTGCCTCTTTTGCAACTAATTGTCCTACTCGCGTAATTTGAAATGCTGTCTTCTTTATTGTTTCACAAAGAGTTTCAAAATCAGCATCCCTAACTTGAGCCACAGCTGTTTTTACTACACCTGGCCCACTAACTCCTACATTAACTACACAGTCTCCTTCTGTTACACCATGGAAGGCTCCTGCCATAAATGGATTGTCGTCTGGAGCATTGCAAAACACAACAAACTTTGCACATCCTATGGAGTCATCTTCTTTAGTAAGTTCTGCAGTCTCTAATATTATCTCACCTAAGATTTTTACAGCATCCATATCGATTCCAGTCTTGGTTGATCCTACATTAATACTAGAACAAACTCTTTCTGTTGATGCAAGGGCCCTTGGTATCGATTTAATTAGATTTATATCTGCCTTTGTCATACCCTTTGATACTACAGCACTATATCCACCTATAAAGTTTACTCCTACATCTTTTCCTGCTCTATCTATGGTTTTAGCTATCTTAACAAAATCATCCGAAGTCTTACATGCAGACGCACCAACAATTGCTATAGGAGTTAAAGATATCCTTTTATGGACAATTGGAATACCATATTTTCTTTCTATAGCAGCTCCTGTAGAAACTAAATCTTTAGCTACTGTGGTAATTTTCTTATAAATATTATCATTTAATTCATCTAAGTCTTTACTAATACAGTCTAATAAGCTAATCCCTAGTGTTATAGTTCTAACATCAAGATTTTCTTGTTCAATCATACGATTAGTCTGTGCAACTTCATTTAAGTTTATCATCTATATACTCCTTACAATCTATGCATTTTTTTGAATATATCTTCGTGTTGAGCTTTTATAGAAACACCTATTTCCATACCAACTTGATCTAAGTCACTTATAAACTCATCAAATGTTTTTGTAGACTTACCTGTATCTACAATCATCATCATATTAAAATATCCATTAACGATAGTTTGGGATATGTCTAATATGTTTACGTTACACTCCGCCAAATAAGCACAAACCCTAGCTATAATACCTACCCTATCTTTACCTATAACAGTTATAATTGTTTTATTCATATGATTATTACCTTTCATTTATATTAATTTAAATTATTATATATTTACTGATAGAACTTCACTATGATTATCTCTTTCTGCAACGCTTAACATTGATTTTATACTGTTATTATCTGTATGTTTACTTAATTCTAATCTTACTGTTTCATAAGCTAAGTCTACAAAATTATTTTCATTGCTTAAATGTATTAAAGATATGTATTTTAGTCTATCATGAAAGAGTTTTGAAATTAATGAAGCTGAATTATCATTAGATAAATGTCCCTCTTTCCCACTGATTCTTTGTTTTAGAAAATATGGATATTTACCAACCATTAACATGTTTTCATCATGATTTGCTTCTAAAAACAAGATATCAGATGATTCCAATTTAGATATAGTATAGTCTGTAAATTCTCCCAAGTCAGTTGCCATTCCTATTTTCTTGCCATCTGACTTGAATGTGTAGCAAACTGGATTTACTGCATCATGAGAAATAGAAAATGCTTCTATTACTATATCATTGATTGAAAACTCTTTATCAGCTTCAATACTAATTAGTTGCCCGTCTGATAAATTACTATATTTCTTTTTTGCTAAAATTGCATCAAATGTTTCCTTTGTTGCATATATAGGTATCTTATAACGTCTAGATATTGTCCCTAAACTATTGATATGGTCAGTATGTTCATGGGTAATTAGGATTCCATCTAACTTTTCTGGATCAATATCTATACTTTTTAAGCCATTTTCAATTCTTTTACAGCTAATACCTGTATCAACTAAAAGATTTGTATCTCTATTGCCTACATAGCTGCAGTTCCCACTGCTGCCACTGGCAAGACTACATATTTCCATCTAATTTCCTTTCTATGTTCCAAAAATTTTCTCTATTTGTTCCTTAAGTTTTTCTCCATTTTCATTTATAATAATATGTGTTGAATAAGTCTTGTATTCTTCACTAGTTAATTGTTTGTCCATTATACATATAATTTTCTCATCAGTATAATTTCTTTGTGCTTTAAGCCTCTTTGCTCTAGAGGCTTGACTTGCATAAACAAACCATATTTCATCACATATATCTTTTAATTTAGCTTCTTGGGGAAGGGCAGTTTCTATAGCCACATAATTATAATTTTCTTTTTGTTTTTGCTTGATTATAATTTTAACCTGGTCCATAACATAAGGATGGGTAAATGAATTTAGCTTTAGCAATTCATTTGCATCTTTATAAACTATAACCCCTAGTTTAGCCCGATCTATATTATCATTTTCATCTAGAATAGAAGGGCCAAAATATTCTTTAATATAATTATATGAGATTTGCCCTTTTTCCATAAGTTTATGGGCAACATCATCAGTATTAATTATATAAGCCCCATAGTCTTCCTCTAAAATTTTAGAAACTGTGGACTTGCCGCTTCCTACACCACCGGTTATTCCTATTACTTTATTTTCTTTCATTAACCTACCTCATACCAATTATGACCAGTGCTTACCTCAACTTCTAAAGGTACACTTAAGCTTGTAGCATTTTTCATTTCTTTTACCAGTATTTCTTTTACTTGATCTATTTCTTCTTCCTTAGCTTCTATTAACAGTTCATCATGAACCTGTAATATTAGTCTTGATTTAAAACCTTTTTTCTTTAATTCATTATTAACATTATTCATGGCAATTTTAATAATATCTGCTGCTGTCCCTTGAATAGGTGAATTCATAGCTATACGTTCCCCAAATTGTCTTTGCATATAATTTGAAGATTTTAGTTCTGGTATAGGTCTTCTTCTATCAAACAAAGTGGTTACGTAGCCTTGTTCTTTACCTTTTTCTACTTGCAAATCAAGAAATTCCTTGATTTTGGGATAAGATTTGAAATATTGGTCAATATATTCTTCTGCTTCTTTTCTTGAAATATTAAGGTCCTGGCCTAGCCCAAATGAGCTAATACCATATATAATACCAAAGTTAACTGCCTTTGCGTTATTTCTTTGAGCAGGGCTTACCTGGTCAAAGGGAATATGAAATACCTTTGAAGCTGTAACTTTATGAATATCATCATCTTGTTTATAAGCTTCTATAAGATGTTCATCCCCTGACATATGTGCCATTACTCTAAGTTCGATTTGTGAGTAATCGGCATCAAGGAAGATATAACCCTCTTCTGGAGAAAATACCTTTCTAATAGCTCGGCCAAGTTCCATTTTAATTGGTATGTTTTGAAGGTTTGGATCTGTACTAGAAATCCTACCAGTAGCTGCTATGGTTTGATTAAATTTACTATGGATTCTTCCATCTTCTTCAATATATTCAGCAAGGCCATCTGCGTAAGTTGATTTTAATTTAGCCAATTGCCTATATTCTAAAATCAGATTAATAATAGGATGTTTATCCTGTAATTTTTCTAATACACCAGCTGCTGTTGAGTATCCTGTCTTGGTCTTTTTTATAACCGGTAACTTTAATTTTTCAAATAAAATTACTCCTAGTTGTTTTGGTGAATTAACATTAAACTCTTCGCCAGCATATTCATATATATCTATTTCAAGTTCTTCAAGTCTAACCCCGAGCTTTTTGCCATATTCAATAAGGGCATCCTTATCTGCTTTTATACCCCACTTTTCCATATCATATAGGGTATATATAAGAGGCATTTCAATATCTATATATAAGTCATACATCTTTGTATCTTTTAACTGGTCGCATACCTTATCATAGGCAACATATGATATATAGCTCTCGTAAGAGGCAAGACTAAGAAAGTCTTCAAAACTATTGTCCCTTGACTTTTTCAAAGATTTATTGCCAAAGAGTTCTTTTCTAGATCTAATTGTCATTCCTAAATAGTCACGTGCTATATCATCAAAGTTGTACGTAGACCTAGAAGGATTAAGCAAATATGCTCCAATTCCTATATCATAAACAGTATTATTTTGATCTGCTTTTATAAAATCTAGTTGTTCTTTCAAGTTAATTGTACTTAATATATAGTCACCTTTAATAAATTCATCTACATACTTAGATAGGACTTCTATAGTTATTTGGTCATTTACTTCTATAAAATATACATCTGACTTTGAAAATGTAAGAGAAAGTCCTAGAACTTCATTATCATCTATTATAAATTTAAAACCAATTATATCTTTTTCTTCACTCCCTAACCTAGCCTTAATTGTTTCATCAGCTTGTTCTTTATTAGTAATATGTTTAAAACTATCTTCTATTTTATTATAAGAATTAGCATCAAGATCAAATCGATTTAAAAAGTTACTAAACTCTAAGTTTTTAAATATTACAAATACATCTTCATTGTAAATGTTACCTATTATTGCGTCTTCTACCTTGAAATCTAGTTGGCAATCAGTAATTATAGTTGCTAACTCTCTACTTTTTATTGCTATATCATAATTTTCTTTTAGAGATTCTTTGGCTCTTTTAGGTTTTACTTCCTCAATGTTGTCATGGGCATTCTCAATTGAACCATACTCTACTATTAACTTTGTAGCTGTCTTTACACCTATACCTGGTACACCTGGAATATTATCAGAAGGATCTCCCATAAGACCTTTTACATCAATAAATTCTTTAGGTGTAACTTGGTATTTTTCCTTTACATCTTTAGCAAAGTAATCTTCTATTTCTGTACCTGTACTTTTAGTTTTCGGAATACGAATTTTGATTTTATCAGTAGCTAATTGTAGTAAATCTTTATCTCCTGACACAACAGTAACTCTGTTTCCATCCTTATCAGCTTTTTTAGAAAGGGTACCTATTATATCATCAGCTTCATATCCGTCCTTTTCAACTATAGCAATATCCATAGTAAGAAGAATTTCTTTAACCATTGGAATTTGTGTTACTAGTTCCTCTGGAGTTGGTTTTCTGGTGCCCTTATACTCCTCGTACATATCGTGACGGAATGTTGGCTTGTCAGTATCAAATGCAATAACCAAATAATCTGGAGTTTCTTCGTCTATAATCTTAAACATTATATTTAAAAACCCATAAATTGCATTTGTGGGTACACCCTTAGAATTACTTAATCTTGGTAAGCCATAAAAAGCTCTAAATAATATACTAAATCCATCAATTAAAACTACTTTTTTATCCATAAACTCTCCTTATACGCTCTTATTATTCTTAGTAATATAGTACTGTCCACTCCGGTATGTTTGTAGCTTGTCCAAATTCCCTTTGTATAATCATGTCATTCCAAATAGCATCTCTATAATACTCGCTCATATTTTCTGCACCTTCTATATTAGTAATTCGTAAGTACATATATACATCTACAAGCTGTTCATTTATTTCTTCCGGTAGATCTCTAGGTCCAATTAAATCAACTTCTTCAGGCATAAAATCACTTGTAGTTGCCTTATGTATAACATCTTCTACAACATATTCCCCTAATCTATAAGTAGATGTAAAGGCTATTAGTCCTATAATAACAAATAAAGATATCTGTTTAGTAAGGTGCTTTTTCTTATTGTTTTTTATTTGTTCATAAGAATCGTCTAATAGGTCAATTAAGTCCTGGCGGTAATCATCAGATAATTCTTGATCTTCGTCTAATTGTTTCATGCTAGTCACAAGGGTATAGTAAACTTCTAATTCTTCCATGCATTCTGAACAAGTCCTAACATGGTCAAGGAATTCTTCTAACTCATCATCATTCAGTTCTCTGTTTATAAATGGCATAATCATATTCTGAATTTCAAAATGCGTCATAGTCATATATAACCCTCCTTACTGCAAAATTATTTCCTTTTATATTGTATCATTTTAACCCTTTTTAGATAATGTTTCAACCATTTCACCATGATAAAGTTATTACAAGTGTTTTTTCTCTTACTATGAAAGCTTTATTAAATCTAAATATTTGCAAAATTAAGGGGGAATTGTATTTACCTACAACTCCCCTTTATCTTAATCTTATTTAAATTATTTAGCTTGATCTCTTTATTATGTTTTTTATCTACGTGAAAATTGATTTATCAAGTTAGGTATTCTATCTAAACTAACTTGTTTTTCCACTGCTCCAATATTATATGCCACTCTTGGCATACCATATACAACACTAGATTCTTCATCTTGCCCTATGGTTCTAGCTCCATTTTCTCGCATTGCTAGTAGGCCCTTTGCACCATCATATCCCATACCTGTCAAAATGATTCCTATTGCTTTATCCTTGCAACTTGTTGCCACAGATTCAAATAATACATCAACTGATGGTCTGTGACCATTAACCTTTTCACCATCAAAACATTCCACTTTATATGTGCTTCCAACTTTAACAAGTCTCATATGTTTATCCCCTGGTGCTATTAGAACTTTACCTTCTTCTACTAGGTCTCCTGATTTTGCTTCCGATACATTAAGACTAGTTGTGCTGTCAAGTCTGTCTGCAAACATTTTTGAAAATACTGGTGGAATATGTTGTACAATTACAATTCCTGGTGTGTTATCAGGCGCTGCCTTTAAAATGTTAGTAATCGCTTCAGTTCCTCCTGTGGAGGCACCTATAGCTATAACCTTACTTGAATCTGTATTTTCTTCTAAAACAGCTTTTTCTTTTGTGTCCGTTTTAGCTGGCTTAACTTTTGCTTGGCCTGCTATTTTAATTTTATCAATAAGATCCTCTATAAATTCTCTAACTTCATTTGCCACCTGGGCATCAGGCTTTATAACAAAATCTACAGCACCAACATTCATAGCATCAAAAACTGCATCGCTTATGGAAGAGACAACTATTACTGGAATTGGATACTGGGGCAATAACTGTCTTATGAATTCAATACCATTCATTTTAGGCATTTGAATATCACATGTCATAACGTCAGGCTCAAACTCTAAAATCTTATCCCTTGCATCATATGGATCTACAGCTTTGGCTACAACTTCTATAGCTGGATCTGATGAAATCCCTCTAGAAATTACTTCTCTAAATAAAAGACTATCGTCTACAACTAAAACCTTTATTTTATTCACATTTAAAACCTCTTTATGTATTTTATATTTTTCTATAAACTGCAGGCATTATATATTTATAATCAGTCTCACTTCTAATTAAAGTTTCTGAGTGACCTATAAATAAAAAACCTCCATATTCTGTCATATCATAAAATTTATTAACTAAATCCATTTTGGTCTGCCTATCAAAATATATCATAACATTTCTACAATAGATAGTGTGAAATTTCTTTTTAAAGGGAAATGATTCATTTATTAGGTTCAGTCTTGCAAATATTACCTCTTTTTTTATTCTATCTATAATTTCAACGTTTTCATTGTCTGCTTTCTTAAAATATTTACTACGCATGTCATATGGAATTGATGATATGGCTTTGTTAGAATAAATTCCCCTTTTGCCTACATCTAAAACATCACTAGAGATATCTGTAGCTAGTATCTGGGTGTTCCAAAAAACTTTTTCCCTTCCAAAATACTCATCAACTAGCATTGCTAAAGTATAAGGCTCTTCACCGGTAGAGCAACCTGCACTCCAAGTTCTTAAGTCCTTATTAGTAACTGTCTCATGGAGATAAGGCAAAACTTCATCTTTATAATAATCAAAATGTTTTCTTTCTCTCATAAAATAAGTATGGTTAGTCGATATCCTATTGATTAATTCAGATGCCGCCTTACCAGTTATATCATTAGATATATATTTGTAATATTCAGTGAAGCTTGTCATTCCTTTTTCATTAAGAACTCTGCGAAGCCTACCCATAACAAGGGACTTTTTTTCTTCTTTTAAGTTTATACCATAGTTGACTTTTATAAACTGGGATAAATCTTCAAATTCTTCATTATTTATAATAATAGGTTTATCATTAATATTAGTATTTAAGAGAGAGTCACGTGACTCTCTCTTTTTATTTAAATCATTTATTTTCATTGATATTTACCAAAATCATTATCATCTAAGTTTATAGTAACATTTTCTTTGGATTTTTCAGATTCAAACTTCTTCTTGGTACTCATATCGTCGAGCATTTTATCTACATTAGAGTTTAACCCTTTAGGTTTTCTTTTAAGTCCTGAATCATTTATTAACTTAAACTTGTCAACTTCT
>CAZXSM010000039.1:0-19833 GCA_964643255.1 uncultured Lachnospiraceae bacterium | reverse complement strand
TGGTACAATTATAATGGATAGCAATAAAAATGTAATTAGCCAATATATTACATTAAGCAAGAGAAAGATGTTAAAATGGTTGAAACAAAGGTAAG
This sequence comes from uncultured Lachnospiraceae bacterium, assembly GCA_964643255.1. Lineage (GTDB taxonomy): Bacteria > Bacillota > Clostridia > Lachnospirales > Lachnospiraceae > JAAYRG01. Next base: position 19,738 of record CAZXSM010000039.1, on the reverse strand, counting down.
TAAATGTTAAAATTAAGTTTATCTAATTAGTGGGGAAAAAGTAGAAGAAACATTTTTTGTTAATAAGGTTCATCTACAGCTTTACTAAACCGATTTAAATAATATTAGGAGTGAATGTATGAAGCTATTTGATAAATTGTTTGGGACATATAGTGAAAGAGAATTAAAGAAAGTATATCCAATTGTGGATAAGATAGAGGCTCTTGAGCCTGAAATGCAAAAGCTAACGGATGACCAATTAAAAAACAAGACTAAAGAATTCCGTAATAGATTAAAAGAAGGAGAAACTCTAGATGATCTATTAGTTGAAGCATATGCTGTAGTTAGGGAAGCATCTGTTAGAACTGTGGAATTGAGGCATTATAGAGTACAATTACTTGGTGGGGTTGTTTTGCATCAAGGAAGAATTACTGAGATGAGAACTGGTGAAGGTAAAACTCTTGCAGCAACTCTACCAGCTTATCTAAATGCACTTCCAGGTAAAGGAGTTCACATAGTAACTGTTAATGATTACCTTGCACAACGTGATGCTGAGTGGATGGGGCAGGTTTATAATTTCCTTGGATTAACCGTAGGAGTCGTTCATAGTGGCCTTAAAAAAGAAGAAAGAAAAGAAGCTTATAACTCTGATATAACCTATGCAACTAATAATGAATTAGGGTTTGATTATCTTAGAGATAATATGGTTATCTACAAGGAGCAACTAGTTCAAAGAGATTTGAATTACGCAATAATTGACGAAGTTGACTCTGTATTAATTGATGAAGCGAGAACTCCTTTGATCATATCTGGTCAAAGTGGTAAGTCTACTAAACTATATGAAACATGCGATATATTAGCAAGACAGCTTCAAAGAGGTGCAGATGCAAAAGAGTATACTAAGATGGATGCAATTATGGGTGAAGATATAGAGGAAGATGGAGATTTTACTGTAAATGAAAAAGATAAAACAGTAAACCTAACAGCCCTTGGTGTTGAAAAGGTAGAAGAGTTTTTCCATATTGACAATCTTGCTGATCCAGAAAATTTAGAAATACAACATAATATAATTCTTGCTTTGAGAGCCCATAACTTAATGCATAGAGACCAAGATTATGTAGTAAAAGACGACAAGGTACAAATTGTTGATGAATTTACAGGAAGAATAATGCCAGGACGTCGTTATTCTGATGGATTACACCAGGCAATTGAGGCTAAAGAAAAAGTAAAAGTAAAGCGTGAGAGTAAAACTCTGGCCACTATTACATTTCAAAACTTTTTTAATAAATATAATAAGAAGTCCGGTATGACTGGTACAGCTTTAACTGAGGAAACTGAATTTAGAGAAATATATGGTTTGGATGTAATTGAAATACCAACCAACAAACCTGTAATACGTATTGATCATGATGACGCTGTATATAAAACTAATAGAGAAAAACTAAATGCAGTTATTGAAGATATAGTTAAATCTAATCAGAAGGGTCAGCCTGTTCTTGTTGGTACAATTTCCATTGAATCATCAGAAGAAGTAAGTAGTTTGCTTAAGAGAAAAGGTGTTAAACATAAGGTTTTAAATGCTAAGTTTCATGAGTTAGAAGCAGAAATTGTAGCGGAAGCGGGAATGTATGGTTCTGTTACTATAGCAACTAACATGGCTGGTCGTGGTACTGATATCAAATTAGGTGAAGGCGTTATTGAAGTTGGAGGCCTAAAAATTATAGGTACAGAACGTCATGAATCAAGGCGAATAGACAATCAGTTAAGAGGTCGTGCAGGACGTCAAGGAGACCCTGGAGAATCACGTTTTTATATATCTTTAGAAGATGATCTTATGAGATTGTTTGGTTCTGATAGACTTATGAATATGTTTAATTCTTTAGGAATCCCTGAAGGCGAACAAATTAATCATAAGATGTTGAGTGACGCTATAGAAAAGGCACAGCAAAGAATTGAAAGTAATAACTATGGTATTCGTAAAAACTTACTTGAATATGATCAGGTTAACAATGAGCAAAGAGAAGTTATTTACGCAGAAAGAAAAAGAGTTCTTAATGGTGAAAACTTAAGAGATTCTATACTTAAAATGGTTACCGACGTTATCGAGAACATTATTAATATATATATTGGAGAAGACCAATTAGGAGAAGAGTGGGATTTACGAGAGTTAAATAATAGATTAATTCCAATTGTTCCTATAGAACCTTTAAACTATGATAAGGTTCAGGTAATGCAAAAGAACGACTTGATTCAATATGTAAAAGAAGAGGGAGTTAGACTTTATGAATTAAAAGAAGCAGAGTTCCCAGAGAAAGAGCATTTAAGAGAATTAGAAAGAGTTATTTTATTAAAAGTTATTGATAGTAAATGGATGGATCATATTGATGATATGGACCAACTTCGTCAAGGAATTGGACTTCAAGCATATGGTCAAAGAGACCCACTAGTAGAATATAAATTTATGGGTTATGAAATGTTCGAAGAAATGACATTAGCAATAAGTGAAGATACAGTTAGATCACTAATGCATGTTAAAATAGAACAAAAGGCGGAAAGACAACAGGTTGCTAAAGTTACAGGAACAAATAAGGATGAATCTGCGACTAAGAAGCCAGTTGTTAGAAAGAGCAAAAAAATTATGCCAAACGATCCATGTCCTTGTGGAAGTGGTGTAAAGTATAAATTCTGCCATGGTAAAGTTAATTAAAATAGTAAAATTCTAAGTAAGCTGAATATTTAACAAATTGATTTAATCTGCTTGTTGACAGGAAATGATATAATAATAAAGAGGTGATAGAGTGGTAGAACTAGATGAATTTAGACAAACTCACATATCGTATGAAAACGCTCTAAAGGAACTTGGGGATTCACTTTGACTTAACTAATAAAAAAGAAAGAGTAGAATATATTAGGAGAATCATGGAAGAACCTGGATTCTGGGAGAATCCGGAAGAAGGGCAAAAACTTTCAAAAGAAGTGAATGACATAAAAGAAATTATAGACCAATATAGTGACTTGGTAGAAGAGTATAATGATATAGAAGCTTTAATTGAACTTATTTATGAAGTAGAAGAAAAAGAATTAATACCTGAAGTAGAAACTGCACTTAATGCTTTTACAGATAAATATGAGAATTTACGTATTAATACTCTGCTTTCAGGGAGGTTTGATAAATTTAATGCAATCCTTACCTTACATGCTGGTGCAGGAGGAACAGAGAGTTGCGACTGGGCTAGTATGTTAGCAAGAATGTATCAAAGATGGGCAAATAATCACGAATTCCATGTTGAAATATTAGATTTCTTGGATGGTGATGAAACAGGATATAAGTCCATCACAATGCAAATCTCTGGAACTAATGTATATGGATACTTGAAATCAGAACATGGGGTTCATAGATTAGTACGCATATCACCTTTTAATGCAGCAGGTAAGCGGCAAACTTCCTTTGTTTCATGTGATGTTATGCCAGAAATAAAAATGGATATGGATATTGAGATCAACGATGATGATATAAGAGTTGATACCTATCGTGCAAGCGGTGCAGGTGGACAACATGTTAACAAAACATCATCAGCTGTAAGAATCACACATTTACCTACTGGCGTGGTTGTACAATGTCAAAATGAAAGATCTCAAATTCAAAACAGAGCTAAGGCAATGGAGATGCTGAAATCAAGATTGTATCTATTAAAAGAACAAGAAAACCAAGAGGCAGAATCTAAGATTCGTGGAGAACAAAAAGAAATTGCCTGGGGGAATCAAATACGTTCATATGTCTTGCAGCCATATACTATGGTAAAAGACCATAGAACGAACCAAGAGACAAGTAACACATCAGGTGTATTAGATGGAGATATTGACCTTTTTATAAATGCGTATTTAAAGTGGATAAACACTAAAGATAACAATAGTTAATCTCAAAGAGAGGGGAATATTAATAATGGATCAATCTAAGGAGATTATAAAAAATAATTATGTTGTTTTCGATGTAGGCGGCTATAAGTTTGGTATTAATATTATGCCAGTAAGTGAAATTAGAGATGGGGATGAACCGGTAAAAGATATTGGTGGTCCTGACAACTTAATAGGGCTTATCGAATTAGAGGGGGAACAGGTACCTATTTATAGTTTAGTTAAGAAATTTGGCCTTTCAGCAGAAAGCCATGAAAATCAAAGTAGAATAATTGTAAAACATTATAATAGTCATTTAGGATTTGAAGTAGATCAAGTACTTGGTGTAGAAGAGATAAAACCTGAAGAATTCATGCCAGTACCAAAAAGCCTTCAGTTTCCGACGAATCGGTATTTAACCAATATAAGTGAGAGAAATAATGAAATTATTCTAATCGTTGAATCAAGTGAACTTATTAGTGATAGAGAATTAGATGAGATTCTAAAAACAATAGAAAATCAAAAAGTTAACTACTAAAAAAACACCCTGCAGATTGTTTAAAGTAAAATGTAACAATCTTTGCAGGGTGTTTTTTATATTATAATGCAATTCAGATAAATATGAAAATCACATTGCATTTAAAATATAAATGTGATAACATCTGTGTATTAAAGACAAATGTACTTGCAGCAAACACAAGAATAAAAAATGAGGGATTAAAATGGAGAAAGAAAAGCTTTATATTCTAAAAGAACGAGCTGTTCCTGATGTTTTAATAAAAGTTATAGAAATAAAACGTCTGTTAGAGACCAGCCCATCTATGTCTATACAAGAAGCTGCTGATAAAGTGGGAATAAGTAGAAGCTCTTTTTACAAATATAGAGACTGCATTTCCCCATTTCATGAAAATGCAAGGGGGAAAACAATTACATTAATGTTACAGGTAAGAGATAAGCCAGGATTATTATCTTCAATACTTAAAATACTTGCTGCACATAGTTTTAACATATTAACAATTCATCAAAGTATACCTGTAAATAAATTAGCATCAATAACAATAAGTATTGAAGTGCCTCAAGACTTAGAGGATGTTACAGAAACTTTTCAAATAATTGAAGAATTAGATAATGTATATTATATTAAGATATTAGCAGGAGAATAAGAAAACTATTAAATAGGAAGGTGTAAAATATGATTAATATAGCGGTGTTAGGATATGGAACTGTAGGATCAGGTGTTGTAGAGATCCTAGATAAAAACGGAGAAAAAATCAAACAACGTGCAGGGAATCAAGAAATTAATGTAAAATACGTACTTGATAGAAAAGAATTTCCCGAAGATCCAATTCAAGAAAAGATTGTTCATGATTACGATATTATTTTAGATGACCCAGAAGTAGACATAGTAGTAGAAGTAATGGGTGGAGTAGAACCGGCCTATACTTACACAAAGCAAGCTCTATTAGCTGGAAAAAGTGTTTGTACATCCAATAAAGAACTTGTAGCTGTACACGGACCTGAGCTTTTAAAAATATCTAAAGAAAACAATTTAAACTTCCTTTTTGAAGCAAGTGTTGGTGGAGGCATTCCTATTATTCGTCCATTAAATCAATCTTTAACTGCAGATGAAATTGAAGAAATAACTGGTATATTAAATGGTACTACTAACTATATATTAACAAAAATGACTAAAGAAGGTTCGGATTTCCATACAGTATTAAAAGAAGCTCAAGATTTAGGTTATGCAGAAAGTGACCCATCAGCAGATGTAGATGGACATGATGCGTGTAGAAAGATTGCCATATTGTCCTCTCTTGCTTATGGTATGCACGTAGATTTTAAAGATATATATACTGAAGGGATCTCTAGTATCTCGGATATAGATATAAAATATGCAAAAGAAATAAATGGGCATATTAAACTACTGGCTACTAGTAAAAAAGTCGGAGATCAAGTCCTTGCAATGGTTTCTCCGATGATAATAAAACCAGATAATCCTTTATATGGTGTTAATGATGTATTTAATGCGATATTTGTAAGAGGTAAGTATATCGGAGATGTTATGTTTTATGGAAGTGGTGCAGGAAAACTGCCAACGGCCAGTGCTGTAGTTTCTGATATTGTAGACGCTGCTAAACATATTGGAAAGAATATAATGACAATTTGGAGTAGCAAAAAACTTGACTTATGTGATATAACCGAAGCTAAACATAAGTTTTTAGTTAGACTTACTACAAGTGACAAATCTGATACGAAGAAACAAGTTTCTAACTTATTTGGGGTAGTAAGAGAAGTAAATGCTGGGGTTAAAGACGAATACGCATTTATCACAGATGAGATTACCGAAGAGGATTTTGAGACAAAGGCTAATAAGCTTGGCAATGTAATTAATAGAATTCGTATAAAAGGATAAGAGATATTATAAAGATGCTAGTAAGCTTAAGGTATAGGATAAGTAGGAGGAAAACAAGTGAAATATGTTGTTGTTTTAGGTGATGGAATGGCGGATGAACCTCTAGAGGAGCTTGGGGGAAAAACGGCATTGGAATATGCTGCGATTGATAATATCAATGAACTGGCGAAGAAGTCTGAGATAGGACTGTGTAAAACTATTCCTGATGGAATGGCTCCAGGGAGCGATACGGCCAATTTATCTGTACTTGGATATGATCCAAAGAAATATTACACGGGAAGATCATCACTAGAGGCTTTAAGTGTTGGTGTAGATATGAAAGATACAGATATCTCATTTAGGTGTAATATAGTTACTTTGTCGGAAGAAGAGGACGAATATGAAGATAAGTTAATTATTGATCATAGTTCGGGAGAAATATCTACAAAGGAAGCAGCTGTTTTGATTAATGAAGTGAAGAAGCATTTTGATAATGAAATGTTTCAATTTTATGTCGGGACTAGTTATAGACATCTTACTATATGGAATCAAGGTAGCATGGTAGATTTATCAGCACCTCATGATATACTTGGTAAAAAGATTACAGATTATTTGCCAACAAATGAGTATTTGAAAAATATGATGGTGAAGAGTTATGAATTCCTTAATAACCATCCTATCAATATAGAAAGAGCTAAAAAGGGCTTAAATAAAGCAAATTCTCTTTGGTTTTGGGGGCCTGGAACCAAGCCAAGTATGGACTTATTTGAGGACAAGTTTGATAAGAAGGCTACAATGATCTCAGCTGTAGACTTGTTAAAAGGAATAGCTGTAGGTTCAGAGATGGAAGTGGTTAAAGTAGATGGAGCAAATGGTTCCCTCAATACCAATTATGAAGGAAAAGTTGAGGCTGCACTTAAAGCCCTCTTAGAAAATGGACAAGATCTTGCTTATATTCATGTGGAAGCTCCTGATGAGATGGGTCATCAAGGGAGTATTAAGGATAAAGTTCAAGCAATTGAATATCTAGATAGTAGAGTGGTAAAACCTTTAATTGATAAGCTTGATTCGGCCAATACCCCATATAAGATATTAATTATGCCAGATCATCCTACACCTATTCGTTATCGAACACATACATCAGATCCTGTACCATATTTAATATATAATAGTGAAAAAGAATTAAATAAGACATGGAATTATAATGAAAAAGAAGCTAAAAAAAGTGGTACTTTTATAGAACAAGGATATACTTTGATGAAAAAATTTATAACAGAATAATATATTTTCTAATAATTATATTTTGAAAACTGATAATTCTGTTATATCCAGGAGGCAATTATGCTTATAGTAAAAAAGTTCGGTGGTTCATCCGTTGCCGATAAAGAAAAAATATTTAATGTTGCAAATAGATGTGCAGAAGATTATAGACAAGGCCATGATATTGTGTTAGTTTTATCAGCTATGGGAAAACAAACAGATATTTTAGAAAAAATGGCCTATGATATTAATCCTAAAGCACCAAAAAGAGAAATGGATATGTTGCTTACAACAGGTGAACAAACTTCTGTTGCCCTTATGGCAATGGCCTTTCATTCTCTTGGTATACCAGCTATTTCTCTAAATGCATTTCAAGTTGCAATGCATACTAATTCTTCTTACAGTAATGCTAAAATAAAACGTATTGACAAAGAAAGAATTAGACGTGAATTGGAAATGAGAAAGATTGTTATTGTAACAGGATTTCAAGGTGTTAACAGATATGAAGATTATACAACCCTTGGACGAGGTGGTTCTGACACCACAGCCGTTGCAATTGCAGCTGCACTACATGCAAATAAATGTGAAATATTTACAGATGTAGAGGGGGTTTTTACAGCCGACCCAAGAGTTGTATCAGATGCAAGAAAAATGCCTAAGATAACTTATGATGAAATGTTAGAATTAGCATCCCTAGGTGCAGGTGTTTTACACAATAGATCAGTAGAAATGGCGAAGAAATATGGAGTACCACTTGAAGTACGTTCTAGTCTTAACAATAAGTCAGGAACAGTGGTTAAGGAGGGAGTGAAAATGGAGAAATTAGCCGTAAGAGGAGTTGTATCAGATAAAAACGCTGCTCGTATTGCAGTTATAGGATTAAAAGATGTACCAGGTGTAGCATTTAAATTGTTTAATCATTTAGCTAGATATGATATAAATGTGGATGTTATACTTCAATCAGTTGGACGTGACGGAACAAAGGATATTAGTTTTACGGTTTCAAAAGACAACGTAGATGAAGCTGTTGAAATTATTGAACGTCATAGAACTGGTAGTTTACAATATCAAAAACTTGATGTAGAAAAATCCGTAGCAAAAGTATCTATAGTAGGAGCAGGAATGAACTCTCATGCAGGGGTTGCTGCTAAAATGTTCGAGGCTCTGTATGATATTGGAGTTAATATTAAAATGATTTCTACTTCTGAAATCAGAGTAACGGTTTTAATCGATGATCAATATGTTGATAAGGCAGTTAAGGCAGTTCACGATAAATTTGCCCTGTCAGAACATCATTAATATTTGAGAATAATTGACCAGGCTGAGAGTTGAGGATATCATGACTTTTTTTCGTCATGATATCATTAACCCTCAGCCTGTTAATCATTTTAGGGATGTTATAATTTTATGTTTCTTATTATATTTATGAATTTATATAGTATTTGTTGATTTGGATGGGTATAGATGATATTATTAGGAAAGAGAAAATTATTTGAAAGATGTTTGAAAGCTAGGTATTTATCTAGTGTATAAGTTGTAATAGACTTATGTAAATGCATTGAATAAGGAGTAAGAATGGATATTATTAAACAGATTAGTAGTGAGCTTGATATTAGAAGAGAACAAGTGGAGGCTACGGTTAAGTTAATTGACGAAGGGAATACAATTCCTTTTATTGCTAGATATCGTAAAGAACTTACTGGGTCTTTGGATGATGATGTGCTTAGAGACTTAAATGAAAGGCTTGAGTATCTAAGAAATTTAGAGGATCGTAAACAGACTATTCTAGCAAGCATAGATGAACAAGGGAAGCTCACTAAGAGTTTAGAAAAAGAAATAAAAGAAGCTTTGACTATGGTTTATTTGGAAGACCTATATAGACCTTATAAGCCTAAGAGAAGGACAAGAGCTACAATTGCCAGGGAAAAAGGATTAGAACCTTTAGCAAATTTAATAATATTGCAAATGGCAGATCGTCCTATTGAAGAAGATGCAAAAGAATTTATAGATGAAGAAAAAGAAGTATTTACAGTGGAAGATGCTATAAATGGAGCCCTGGATATTATAGCTGAGAATATTTCTGATGAATCTGATTATAGAAGGTATATTCGTGATATTACTTTTAAGGAAGGCTTTATAACCTCTAAGGTAAAGGAGGAAGAAGCCCAAAGCGTTTATGAAATGTATTACGATTATAGTGAGAGAGTTAAAGACATACCTGGACACAGAGTATTAGCTATTAATCGTGGAGAAAAAGAGAAGATATTAACTATAAAGATAGAAGCACCTGAAGAGAGGATTCTGAGCTATTTAGAGAAAAATATAATTGTTAGAGAGAATCCATATACTAGAGAATTGATTGTTTCTGCTATTAATGATAGTTATAAAAGATTGATTTCTCCTTCAATTGAAAGAGAAATTAGAAATGAGCTTACAGAAACAGCTGAAGATAATGCTATTATTGTTTTTGGTAAAAACTTAGAACAATTGCTCATGCAACCACCTATTACGGGTCAAGTTGTACTTGGATGGGATCCTGCTTTTAGAACAGGATGTAAATTAGCAGTTGTAGACCCAACGGGTAAATGTTTATATACCATTGTTGTTTATCCAACAGCACCTCAAAACAAGATAGAAGAAACTAAAAGAATTGTAACAAAACTTATAGATAAGTATAAGATTACTATTATTGCTATAGGTAATGGTACAGCTTCAAGGGAATCAGAAATAATTATAGCAGACTTGTTAAAAGATATTAAAAAAGATGTGAAATATGTGATAGTAAATGAAGCAGGAGCTTCAGTTTATTCAGCAAGCAAGTTAGCAGCAGAAGAATTTCCTGATTATGACGTTGGGGCAAGAAGTGCTATATCTATAGCTAGACGTTTACAAGATCCTTTAGCAGAATTAGTAAAAATAGATCCTAAATCAATTGGTGTAGGCCAATATCAACATGATATGAATCAAAAGAAATTAGGAACTGCCCTTAATGATGTGGTAGAAGCTTGTGTTAATAGAGTTGGAGTAGACTTAAATACTGCTTCATCGGCCTTACTAGAATTTGTTTCAGGAATAAGTAAGAGGACATCAAAAAACATTGTTACATTTAGAGAAGAAAATGGAGCATTTAAATCTCGCAAGCAACTTCTTGATGTGCCAGGCATTGGCCCAAAAGCATACGAGCAGTGTGCAGGGTTTTTAAGAATATATAATGGAGATGAGCCACTTGATACAACAGGTGTGCATCCAGAATCTTATAATGCTACTAAAAATATTCTGTCATCTTTATCCCTATCTGGAGAAGACATAAAACAGGGCGGAATAAAAGATATAAAAAGACAAATAAAAGATAGAAAAGCTTTGGCAGAAGAGGTAGATATAGGGGAAATAACTTTAAGTGATATACTAAGTGAGCTAGAAAAACCAGGAAGAGATCCAAGGGAAGAAATGCCTAAACCAATACTTCGAACAGATGTATTAGAGATGGAAGATTTAAAACCAGATATGATATTAAAAGGAACAGTAAGAAATGTTGTTGACTTTGGTGCATTTGTAGACATAGGTGTTCATCAAGACGGTTTAGTCCATGTTTCTCAATTAACAGATAAACAATTTGTTAAACATCCCCTAGATGTAGTAAGTGTTGGTGATATTGTTGATGTAAAAGTCATGAGTGTTGATATTCCTAGAAAAAGAATTCAACTAACAATGATTTTATAAATTGTTCTTAGATTAGATAGGAGAGTGTGATTATGGATTTTATTATTACTACGGATACAACAGCTGATTTATCAAAACAATATCTAGAAGACAATAAGATAGATTTGTTATCGCTAAAGTATATGATTGATGATGTTACTTATGACATTGAAAATGAACTCCCAGACAAAGAATTCTATAATAAAATGCGTGAAGGTGCAATTCCAAAAACTTCACAAGCGAACCCAGAGACTGCAAAAGAATTTTTTAAAAAAAACATAGAAAAGAATAAAAAAGATATTCTTCATGTTGGTTTTTCATCAGGTTTAAGTGGAACTTATGACAGTGCAAGGGTGGCTGCAGAAGAAGTAATGGAAGAAATCCCAGGAATAAAGATTATAGTAATTGATAGTTTAGCAGCATCTCTTGGACAAGGCCTTCTTGTACATAAGGCTATAAAGCTACAAGAAGAGGGCAAAACAATAGATGAAGTTGCAAAGTGGCTTGAAGATAACAAGTTAAACCTTTGCCACTTTTTCACAGTAGATGACCTTGTTTATTTATATAGGGGCGGAAGGGTTTCTAAAACATCTCAAGTTGCAGCAGGAGTATTAAATATAAAACCGGTATTGCATGTAGATAATGAAGGTCACCTTGTTGCCCTATCTAAAACAAGAGGAAGAAAAAAATCAATAAAACAATTAGCAGATATGATGGAAAAAAGGATTTTACCAGGAGAAACAGACGTGTTTATAAGCCATGGTGATTGTTTAGAAGAGGCTCAAGGCCTTGCTGATCATATAAAAGAACGTTTTGGTATTGAGGTAGGATTATTAAACTATGTTGGTCCTACTATAGGAGCCCATTCTGGTCCAGGAACTATTGCACTGTTTTTCTTAGGAAGTGAGAGATAATTTGCAGATTGAAAGTTTGTAAAAGTGAATTCATTAGTTTAACTTTTAGAGATAGAGTTTAACCTTTAAATTCAGGATTTTACTTTAAATACTATAATGTTTTGACCGGGTATTGACAAAAATATAACAAGGTACTATACTAGTTATAAATATATAATTGTTAGTTAATTTTATAAGGAAGTTCTTCGGGGCAGGGTGTAATTCCCGACCGGCGGTAAAGTCCGCGACCTCATAGGCATATTTTATATGCTTTGTAGTTGATTTGGTGAAATTCCAAAACCGACAGTAAAGTCTGGATGTGAGAAGAATATGGATAAATATTTTTGTATAATTATATAAAAGTTATATAAAGATATATTCATTAAGAAATTAAAGCCTCGAATATTATTCGAGGCTTTTTATAAGTGATTTTCGTTTTATAATGAAATTCAAAAAACAATCATTTATATCCCAGGATTTTCCTTAAAAAGAAGGGAGATTATAAAATGAAACTATCAAACAAAACAAGAAACAATGTAAAAGCTCAATCAAGACAGGGTGCCAGAATTGACTTGAATGCAAAAACAATTGCTCAAATAGCTATGCTTTCAGCAATTGCTGCCATTCTAATGTTGTTTGAAATACCTTTATGGTTTGCACCACCTTTTTACCAGATTGATTTTAGTGAAGTCCCAGTATTAATTGGAGGCTTTGCAATGGGTCCCATTGCAGGAGTACTTATTGAACTTGTAAAGAATTTATTAAAGGTTGCGGTAACAGGAACAGCAACAGGTGGAGTTGGAGAACTAGCAAACTTTGCAATCGGATGTGCATTTGTTTTACCAAGTGCAATTTATTACAGGAGAAACAAAACAAAAAAAGATGCTGCAATATCACTGATAATAGGGACAATTAGTATGACGGTTATAGGATGCATTATTAATGCATATATATTGTTACCTTTTTATGCTAATGCCTTAGGAATGCCAATTGATGCAATAATTGAAATGGGCACAAAAGTAAATTCTAGTATTACAAGTTTAAATACATTTATAATGCTTGCAGTTGCTCCGTTTAACTTAGTAAAAGGTGTTTTGGTTTCTATTATTACATTTTTAATATACAAAAAAATAAGAATAATTTTACACTAATAAACAATATAAAAATAATAATATCATAGGAAAGGTCTCACATAAACTTATTTGTAATTTTATGTGAGACTTTTCCTGTGATATAATATTATGTTTTATAAGCAAAAAATATTGAAGAACAAGCTATTTGTGATATACTAATATCGAAAAGAAGCTTGGAAACCAACTAATAATAGAAGGGTAATATTGTGATATAGATGATTATAGAAAGTTTTAAAGATAAAGACACATATGAAATAGGAAAGAAGCTTGGGGAAAAAGCAAAACCAGGGCAGGTTATCTGTCTTTTTGGTGACTTAGGCACTGGAAAAACTGTTTTTACAAAAGGATTTGCACAAGGACTTGGGATTTCAGAACCTGTTAATAGCCCAACCTTCACTATTTTACAAGTATATGATGAAGGAAGAATTCCCTTATATCATTTTGACGTGTATAGAATACAAGATGTTGAAGAGATGTATGAAATAGGATTTGAGGATTATATTTATGGTCAAGGTGTAAGTTTAATTGAATGGGCCAATATAATTGAAGAGATTCTTCCGGGAGATAGAATTACAGTAATTATAGAAAAAGATTTAGATAAAGGATTTAATTATAGGAAACTTACTATAAATCAAATAGGAGGATTAGAATGAAGGTATTAGCTATTGATAGTTCTGGTTTAGTTGCTTCAGTTGCTATTGTTTCTGACAATGAAATGATTGCAGAATATACCGTTAATTATAAAAAAACACATTCACAGACCTTGATGCCTATGATAAATGAAATCGTTGAAATGACAAAAACGGATTTAAAAGAACTTGATGGAATTGCAATTTCAAAAGGACCTGGTTCATTTACAGGACTTAAGATCGGGGCTGCAACAGCTAAGGGTTTAGGATTGGTTTTAGATATACCGATAATAGCTATACCAACTGTAGATGGGATAGCATACAATTTGTATAAAACAAAAGGAATAATATGTCCAATAATGGATGCAAGAAGAAATCAAGCATATACGGGTTTGTATAAATGGATTAATGATGAGTTTACAGTACTTTCAGAACAAAAGGTTGCCAAAATTGAAGAACTAGTAAAAGAGATTAATGAATTAAATGAAGAAGTTATATTTCTTGGTGATGGGGTAGAAATATTTAAGAACCAACTTAAGGAGTTAGTAAATGTTCCATATTCATATGCTCCATCTCACCTGTCAAAACAAAGGGCAGGAGCAATAGGAGCTTTAGGGATTGAATATATGAAGAAGGGTGAAACCATACATGCTGACAATTTTGCTCCAAGCTATCTTCGTAAGTCTCAAGCTGAAAGAGAATTAGCAGACAAAATGGGTAAAAAGTAAATTAGTCATGAATTTTATATGACTTTAAATTGCTAGAGGAATAATTATGTTAATAAGAAAAATGCAATACCAGGACATAGAACAAGTCTGTAAAATTGAAAAAGACTTGTTTTCATTGCCTTGGAAACCATCAGATTTCTCATCAGTAATACAAAATGATAACAATATTTATCTAGTGGCTGAAATGAATAAAGAGATAATAGGCTATTGTGGATTATGGGGGATTATAGATGAGGGTCATATTAATAATGTGGCTATTTCTAAAGAATATCAAGGCCGAGGTGTGGGTTACAGTATGCTTACAGAACTAATCAGGTTAGCTAGAGCAAAAGGGCTTAGGTCATTTACTTTAGAAGTTAGATTAAGTAATGAGGCAGCCATAAAGTTATATAAAAAAATAGGATTTAACAATGGCGGGATAAGGCCAAACTTTTATTCATTTCCAAAAGAAGATGCTTTAATTATGTGGTTATAATTTTCAAGGGGTTGGGTCTTAGGAGAAGGAAAATAACCTATATATATTTCATATAGAGTCAATGATAATTCAGAGGACTTCTTATGTACACAAGCATAACAGTAATTACCACTATAAATGTTGGACAAGTATTGTTATAATATATTTGAAACCAAGGTGCTAGTTTCATAGGAGGGATGGAATTGAAGCAATTTAAAAAAAATTCAAATGATATTCTTGTTTGTAATATGTGCGCAAAAGATATAGATGCTAATAATGACATCTTAAGGGAAGATGTTTTTGAAGGATATAAGGAATGGGGATACTTCTCAAACAAGGATTTAGAAATTCATAAGTTTATATTGTGTGAAGAATGCTATGAAAAGCTTATTAAATCATTTAAAATTCCAGTCCAAGTTTCAGAAAAAATCGAAATATTATATCCAGGCAAATAGAAAAAACAAAAGAAAAAATTTTAATAAACATAAAAAGTGCTTCTGTAGAAATAATACAACTAAGGAAGTGCTTTTTTTATGTTATTATAAAAGCTTCTAATATCCTTAATTAGATATAATTCTTGATATTAAAAAAAGCATATGCTAATATGTTTTAAAGAATAAAACAAGAAACTAATAGTTTCGGATTAAGTGAGGAAAGATTGTGTTA
The DNA here is from genome assembly GCA_964643255.1 of uncultured Lachnospiraceae bacterium. Taxonomy (GTDB): domain Bacteria; phylum Bacillota; class Clostridia; order Lachnospirales; family Lachnospiraceae; genus JAAYRG01. Next base: position 4,011 of record CAZXSM010000039.1, on the reverse strand, counting down.
GATGTATGTTTGCTAGGAACTAGCGGGATGATGCCATTGCCTAATAGATGGTTGTCATCTCTAATGACAAGATATAATGGAAGTAATATATTAATAGATTGTGGTGAAGGAACTCAAATTGCAATAAAAGAAAAGAGATGGAGTGTAAATCCTATAGATTATATTTGCTTTACCCACTATCATGCGGATCATATTAGTGGTCTGCCGGGTTTGCTTTTATCAATGGGTAATTCTGATAGGACTGACCCCGTAACTATGATTGGACCAAAGGGATTAAAAAGAGTTGTAAATTCCTTAAGAGTAATTGCACCAGAACTACCATTTAAATTAAAATTTATAGAGTTAAATGAACAAGTTGAAGAAATTACTGATGAAAACCTTACAATACAAGCTTTTAGAGTAAAACACAATGTTGTATGTTATGGTTATAATATTATTATTAAAAGAAATGGTAGATTTTTTGTTGAAAAAGCTAAAGAAAATGATGTTCCACAAATGTACTGGAGTAAGTTACAAAATGGAGAAACTATACAAACAGAAGATAGGATTCTTACCCCTGAGCTTGTCCTTGGACCTCCAAGGAAAGGAATCAAGTTAACCTATTGTACAGATACTAGACCCATACCCATGATATCTAAAATGGCTAAAGATTCAGATTTATTTATTTGTGAAGGAATGTATGGAGAAAAGGGAAAAGAAGATAAGGCAGAAGAGTATAAACATATGACATTTTATGAAGCGGCAGAACTTGCTAAGGATGCTAATGTAAGAGAGCTATGGTTGACCCATTATAGCCCTTCTTTGGTAAGGCCTGAAGAATATATAAATGATACAAGAAAGATCTTTCAAAATACAAAAGCTGGAAAAGATGGAATGAGTACAACTTTATTGTTCGACAAAGATGAATGATTAAATATGTAATCATTGTTTTCTATAATATAAGTGGGTGTAAAAAATGAGCAAAAATAAAAGGGATATTAATAAAAGCACATTAATAACGGTTTTGGCTATGTCTATTATTGCAGCAATAATAATTTTCTCATATTATTATATCCAGACCACAACAAAGCCACTTTTTCCAAATATGTCTGGTGATAAAAGTGAAGCTCAGATTCTAATAGAAAAAGACTTGGAACTAGCTTATCCGGCTACACCAAGAGAAGTAATGAGGCTTTTTTTAAGAGTAACAAAATGTTTATACAATGATGATTTAACAGAAGAAGAGATTGAAAGCTTAGTATCCAAATTAAGGGAAATTAATGATGAAGAACTGCTAGAAATAAATACGTTGGAAAATCAAATTATTATATTAAAAGAAGAGATAGATGAATTTAAAGAAGAAAATAAAAAATTATCAAATTATTCTATAGAAGAAAGCGAGTCTATTGTTTACTGGACAAAGGATGGACGTGACTATGCATCAGTTTTAGTATCTAGCACATTTACTAAATCCAAGGAATTGATTAAAGTATATGAGGACTTCACCCTAAGAAGAGATGAAGATGGAAAATGGAAAATACTTGGATGGAGTTTATCGGATAATGATTCTTTAGATAGATAGTTGGAAAATAATTTTAGAAAGAATGTATTAATTACATGAGAAATGGAAGAGAAATAGATGGTAATAGATAATAAAGAAAAAGTTACAAATGAAATAATAGAAAATAACAAAGAAGATATGTTGGTTTTAGGGATAGAAACGTCTTGTGATGAGACTGCAGCAGCTGTTGTGAAAAATGGTAGACAAGTTCTATCTAATGTTATTTCATCACAAATAGATATCCATACTTTATATGGAGGAGTAGTACCAGAAATAGCATCAAGAAATCATGTGGAGAGGATTAATCAAGTTATAAGAGAGGCCTTATCCCAGGCTGATGTTAGCTTAGATGATATTGATATTATAGGAGTAACTTATGGACCTGGTCTTGTTGGTGCTCTATTAGTAGGAGTTTCGGAGGCTAAGGCAATAAGTTATGCAGCAAATATTCCTTTAGTTGGAGTCCATCATATTGAAGGACATATTGCAGCTAACTTTATACAATTTACGGAACTAAAACCTCCTTTTTTATGTTTGATAGTATCTGGAGGTCATAGCCATCTTGTAATAGTAAAGGATTATTGTGAATTTGAAATTCTAGGCAGAACAAGAGATGATGCAGCAGGTGAGGCATTTGATAAAATTGCTAGATCCATAGGCCTTGGCTACCCAGGAGGGCCCAAAATTGATGCTCTTGCAAAAAAAGGAAATAATAAAGCTATTGAATTTCCTAGAGCCCATATTGAAGACGGACCTTATGATTTTAGTTTTAGTGGACTTAAGTCATCAGTATTAAACTATATTAATTCTTCGAAGATGAAAGGTGAAATTATTAATAAAGCAGATGTTGCAGCTTCCTTTCAAGAAGCAGTTGTAGATGCCTTGGTTACAAATACTTTGAAGGCTGCTAGAGATTATGGAATAAACAAGATTGCACTTGCTGGAGGAGTGGCGTGTAACTCAAGGTTAAGGCAAGTTATGAAGGAGTCTTGTGAAGAAAACTCCTTTAAACTATATTATCCGGACCCAATATATTGTACAGACAATGCTGCAATGATAGCATCTGCGGCTTACTATGATTATAAAAAAGGGGTTCGAAGTGGATTGGACTTAAATGCAATTCCAAATTTGAAATTAGGACAAAGATAAATAGGTCAAAGATAGGGGGCAAATATGAAAAGTAAATCAGTAGCTATCGTTTTAGCAGCCGGTAGTGGTAGCAGGATGAATAGCGATATCCCTAAACAATATATGGAATTGATGGGTAAACCTGTTTTATATTATTCCCTTGATACATTTGAAAAAAGCAATATAGATGAGGTAATTCTTGTTGTTAGGTCAAGCGAAATTGAATATACCTTAAGTAATATAGTAGAACAATATAAATTTAAGAAGGTTACAAAAATTATATCTGGAGGTAAGGAAAGATATAATTCGGTATATAATGGCTTAAAGGAAATAGATTCTGCAGATTATGTCTTGATTCATGACGGTGCAAGGCCTTTTATTACTGTTGAATTAATAAACAGAGTCTTAATTCAAGTAGAAAAATATAAAGGGTGTATAGTTGGAATGCCTTCAAAGGATACCATTAAAGTAGTGAACGAAGAGAATCTAGTGACGAGTACTCCAGACCGAAGTCTTACATGGATAGTTCAAACTCCTCAAGCTTTTTCCTATTCATTGATAATGGAAGCCTATAACAAAATCATAAGTAAAATAAAATCAAAAGATAAAGACATTATGAACATTAATATAACTGATGATGCCATGGTAGTGGAATATTCGACTAATCATCCGATTAAGCTTATAGAAGGTAGTTATTCAAATATAAAAATTACAACGCCAGATGATATAATAATAGGAAATGCATTAATGGAGAGCATGTTTTAAATTAAGCTTAATAGACTCAAAAAAAGCAAAAAAAATGCTTGACATTAAAATTTCATTTTGTTATACTATCTAGGCAACCTTTTGGAGAGGTGTCCGAGTGGCTGTAAGGAGCCGGTCTTGAAAACCGGTGACTCCGTCAGGGGCCGTGGGTTCGAATCCCACCCTCTCCGTTTTGAAATAGAGCATTATTTTATTATAATGCCTTATTTTTTTGAATGGCTTTAATATGATAATATGATGATCGTACTTATTACTATAAGATGTACAATTAGTTATAAGCTAATTTTATAGACAGGTATCAGTACTGGAGAAGTACCCAAGAGGCTGAAGGGGCTCCCCTGGAAAGGGAGTAGGTCGTTTATAGCGGCGCGAGAGTTCAAATCTCTCCTTCTCCGTTTCACTTTATATAAAGATATAAAATAAAGTGTTGACAAAAAATCAACCTTGTGTTAATATATTTGAGCTGGCATTTACAAAACATTAAGTTTTGTAAAGAAGAATTCTTTTTATAGAATGTTTTTCCAGCGCCAAGAACCTTGATAATTAAACAGTAAAACAACCCTGAAAATTCATAAAAA
>CAZXSM010000038.1:0-20886 GCA_964643255.1 uncultured Lachnospiraceae bacterium | reverse complement strand
CACTTTCTGGAAACTTCTTCATTAACACTTGAATAATCACCATAATAAATGCACCAAATATAAATGCTGCAAAACAAGCAAGTTTAGCTCCAATGCCTTGTGGCAATCCAGGATATATTTCACCAATTGAGCCTAATATAAATCCGGTAATCATCAAATAAGTTGGCGTTGGATGTTCATTCATACAATATTCTAATATCTTTGTTGTAAGTAAAACTCCAACTACTACTCCTATTCCAAGAGGTATTATAAAGCCTAAGTCTAGGGTCTTAATAGCTAATAGAGTATCTTCATACAAGCCCAGTGCAAGTAATAGAAAAGATGTTGAAATACCAGGAAGTATCAAAGCAACTGCTATGATAATACCTGCAATTAAAATCATAATTATTCTCTTAACAATTGAACCACTAAAATCAAATAAGGCGGAGGATTGACCCATAGTCATTAATAAACCTACTCCGATTCCACCTATTAAAAACAAAATATGATGAGATTTAAACTGGTCCCATCTAATCCTTTTAATAATAGCTATAAGTCCAAAAACTATTATTCCTAAAAATAAAAACGACATGATATATGGAAAACTTTCTAACAACCATAACATAGCACTTGAAAATAATAGTAGCCCTAATACTATACCTATTATTAATTGTATTATAAGTTTTTTATGGATAATTTTACGACTTATAAAAGCACTTAAGGCTTCTATTGCTTTGTCATAAACTCCTAGAATAATCATCATAGTACCCCCTGAAACTCCTGGTACTATAGTAGAAATGGCAATTAGTATTCCTTTAAAAATATTAATCATTACCTGTATGTCCTTTCTTACTAAGTTTTTTTATGCTATTATTTTAACTATTTCTTCGTATGACGTATTTTGGGGAATCTTAAATGTGCCTACTCTTATCTTGGATGAATATCCATTGTTTATTAAATAATTATTAAAATCTTTAGTATCTTCAATAAGACCATTATCGTAAAGAAGTCTAGAAACAGTTTCTGAAGTCATGCCTGATCTTATGGTAATTGAAACTTCTTCTGTTTCCGCTACTGTTTCCTCTTCAGCTGTCTCTGCTTCTACTGTTTCCTCTTCAGCTGTCTCTGCTTCTGCTGTTTCTTCTTCAGTTGCTTCTACTTCTGTTGTTTCTTCTTCAGTTGTCTCTACTTCTGCAGTTTCCTCTTCAGTCTTATCCGGTTCACTCTTCTCTTTTTCTAGTAAGTCATCAATATTAACAATGTTATTCTTATTTGAATCTGTTAGGTCTACTTCAGAGGCCTCTACTAAGCCTAAGTTTTTTGCCTCTTGGATTATTTCTTCTTGAGACAATTTATAATTATCAGAAAAATGAAATGCAATTGAAAGCGTAATAGTTGTTATTAAAATCCCTATACCTAAACCTCTCATAAAATAATTTAATTTCATTTTCTTCTCACCAACTTTTTGTTAATATCAATATAAAGCTTAACTTCACCTTGACCTAAACTTAATTCTTTTGATATTTCATTAATCGACTTACCTTTATTGTATAAACCAATTATCTTTTTATATTTTTCCATTTTATCATCATCTGTATTGTCTTGTGAATCCATATTGTTATCCAAGTAATTATAATTATCTCTAACATTATAATTTTCTTGATTTTCATCTGTTCTTTTATCTCTAATGTTAGTTGTTAGAGAATCATCTGAATTAATTATGGAATTTTCTTTTTCACTTAGAACTTGGTAAAGGAAGAGAACCTCTTGTCTATTATCGTGCATATCATTAATTATTTGATCTGAAAACTCTTGTATTGCCATCATTTTCTCACTTGTGATTTTACTTAGCTCATTATGCGCTCTGTCAATATTTATATCATATATTTCATTAACAGAAAATTCGTAATCTTTGATTTTGTCTTCTAGATATTTATGTATTTTATCTTCATTAAATTCACTTGTTTTAATATCATTATTAGATTCTGATTTACTTACACTAATAAAACTAATTAAAGTAATTACAGCCCCTATTATTAAAAGTGAAATCTCTAATCCATTCATACTAATCTCCTACATCTAATATACATTTATTATTAAAAACATTATATTACTTATATACTACTTATAAAAAATGATTGAATATCATCTCCCAGTCTTTCTTTCATTTTTTCTAAGCCTTTTCTATGTAACTGTGACACTCTAGATTCAGTTATCTTTAAAATATAACTAATTTCCTTAAGAGTCAATTCTTCATAATAATATAATGTTATTACCTGTCTTTCTCTTTTTGTTAATGTTTCAATTACCTTGGTTAGATCTTGTTTTAATTGCTCAATTTCGATATTTTTCTCCGGTGAACCTATCTCTCTACTAGCTTGTTCAGCAGATAAACTTACACTACCACCATCTAAGTATTCATCTAGTGACGATATATGGGAAAGATCTAATTCACTATTTGTTGCACTTAGTTCTTCTTCTGTAATATCTAAATTATATGCAATTTCTTTATTAGTTGCAGGCTTACCTGTTTCTAATTCAACTTGAGATTTTGCATTGTTAATATCTTTTTGTTTTTGCCTAACTGTTCTTGGAACCCAATCTAATTTACGAATTTCATCTATTATAGCTCCACGGATTCTGATGCTTGCATATGTTTCAAACTTTACTCCCTTTTTATAATCAAATTTATCAACTGCATCAATTAATCCAATACTTCCATAACCAATCATATCATCATATTCAACATTTTTTCCAAGATACATGCTTAGTCTACCAGCAATAATTTTCACTAGTTCCGAGTATTCTAGTATTAATTTTTCACGAACTTTAGGTGATTTATGACTAGCATATTCTTCCCAAAGTTTTTGTTTTTGCTGATCAGTCATCTAGTGTACTCCTTTAAAAATAACATTCACAATTTATTCCTTACTTTCTGATGCTTCCTTAGAAGCAGATTGTTTATTACTTTGCTGATCGTCTTGTTTTTTTGTTTTTTTAGATGGTTTTGTAATTTTGTATATATATCTTGCTGTTATTCTCCCAATAATATAAAAAATTATTAATGCTATAAATAGTCTTTTTAAGGATTCCATAAATCCAATTCCATTATATAAATTTAATATACTTGTAATTGCTCCAGCAATCAGCATAATTGCAGGTGCAATATAACTGTTTTTCATACTATCACCTATATTATTTTCTCTTGTTTACCATGGGACTTAATATGAAGCTCACATGTTTTAGGATAAAATGTTATTGTTCTACCATAGTCTTTTCCTACATCTTCCGCAACAATTGGGATGTTGTGGTAGGCTAAGTTTTTTCTGGTTGCCTCTATATTACGATCCCCGACTCTAAGCATCTCATTCTTAGTGTTGAATTTAAACATCTGGGCTCCCCCAGCAATTTTAGCTTTTAATCGACTCTTATCTACGCCATATGTTGTTTGCATTTTGTTTATTAATGTCTGTATTCCAGTATCTGCAAACTTGGCTACATTTTGATTATTATTAATAAGAGTACTATCTGGAAGCATTATATGTGCTAATCCGGCCGCATTTGAAATGTAATCATATATTACAATTCCAACACAAGAACCTAGAGCAACTGTCTTTATAGCATCAGGGGATTTACATATATTTAAGTCTGCCATCCCCACTAGAATTACATTTTCCATTATTATCTCCTACAATCCCAATGAACTCATGATTTTATCATAGGATTCTTCAGATGGAATCAAAATAAAGTATCCTGTTACATCATTATATTCTTTCCAAAACTCTGTCTCGATAAGAAGGGCTGAATCTCCAACCTTACCAAATTCTATTGCTGGAACACTTAGTATAGCACCTGCCATATCAGTAGACAAATAAGGTACACTTGGCTCTATTTTCATATTAAGAAGTCCTGCCATAGCATTTAAATAAGCTCCTGCTATAATATTACCAGCTTCTCTAATTGCTGAGTCTTTTAACTCAGCCTTTACAGCCATTTCCCCACTTAAACTTTTTAATAAAATATTAGATAAACGATTAGTTGATTCTTCACTCATAAGAAACATCATCATTCCTTCAATATCACCTGATATTGTTATTAGAATGCCTGTTACTATTACATCTGGTCCACCTACAACATCGGATATTTTTTCTATCCTAACTAGTTTTGCTGTTGGTTGTCCCATGTTGATTTTGTCATTAATTAACTTTGATAGTGCAGTTGCCGCATGTCCAGAACCAATGTTACCAATTTCTTTTATAACGTCTTTTTGCATATCATCCATGTTATTATAGCTATGTTTTGGCATTTCGCACCTCGTTTTATTCTAATATTAATTTTGATAGGTCAATTAAAGAAATTAATTTACCATTATACTTGCCAATGCCATATATGTACTTATTAGCGCCATCTTCATCATCTGTAATAGGTCTTACTATATTATCATTATCCAACCTTATTACTTCAAGAACATTATCAAGTATAATTCCTACTGAATACTTTGATTCTAACTTAACTATAACTATTCGTGTATTTTTTGTAACTTCTGCCTTATCTAATTCGAATTTTGATCTAAGATTCATTACCGGTATTATTTCACCACGTAAATTGATAACCCCCTCAAAAAAGTCTTGAGATTTAGGCACCCTAGTTATGTTTGTCATCCGTATTATACTATTAATAAGGCTTATGTCCATACCATAATATTCATCATCTAGTTTTGAGATGATAAATTGGTTTTCTTCATTTAAAGTCGTTTGTTCATCCATGTTTTGCCTCCTATATTAATGAATTTAATTCTAGTATTAATGCAACTTCCCCATTACCTAAAATAGTTGCACCACCTATAATTTTGTCATTATTAATATATTTACCAATTGATTTTACAACTATCTCTTGTTGTCCAAGATATTCGCTGATTACTACACCAATCTTCTTGTCTCCCTTGCGAATAATCATAACTGTAAGCTCTTCTGAATATTCAACATCTTCAACACTATCAATGATTTTATCTAAATAAACAATTGGTATAATTTCATCTCTAAGGTTAATAACTTCTGTGTTTTGTATATAATCAATATCGGAAACATAAACTTCTTCTACTGATTGAACATTTGATAATGGTATTGCATATCTTTCTGAAGCTACTTTTATCATAAGAGCTTGAATTATAGCAAGTGTAAGTGGTAATCTCACTATAAAAGTTGTTCCTTGACCTGGTTTTGATTTGGCCTCAACACTTCCACTTAATGAGTTTATATTAGTTCTTACAACATCTAACCCAACACCTCTACCTGAGACCTCTGTCACATTTTTGGATGTTGAAAAACTTGGTTCGAATAAAAATTCTATAACTTCTTCATCAGTAAGGGTTGCTGCTTGCTCTGTAGTATACATACCCTTTATTATAGCTTTCTGTCTTACTTCTTCAATATTAATACCTGCACCATCATCACTTACTTCTATTACTACATCATTACCTTCTTGATATGCACTTAGATTAATAGTTCCTACTGGAGGCTTGCCTAGTCTTTCTCTTTCTTCATTTGTTTCTAAGCCATGATCAGCTGCATTACGAAGTAAATGCATTAAAGGATCCCCAATTTCATCTATAACAGTCCTATCTAATTCAGTTTCTTCACCACTAATATTTAGTTCCATCTTTTTACCTAGGTTTTTAGATAAATCGCGTATCATTCTAGGGAAACGATTAAATATGTTTTCAAGAGGAACCATCCTTACTTTCATTACTGAGTCATGAAGATTAGTTGTTATTCTTTCAAGATATTCCAGATTATCTCTTAGTGTTATTTCTAAATCTTGATTGTTTTTATCTTCTAATTCAACCAAACTATTTTTTGCAATAGTAAGCTCACTTACTAAGTTCATTAATTCATCTAGTTTTTCTATATCAACTCTTACAGAACGACTTGTAACACCTTTTCTACTTGCTGGACTTGTTGATTTGCCTTTGGTTTTTTCGGTTGTAGCTAAAGTTTTAGAATCAGCCGCTTTACGTAAAGCTTTCTCATTAGCTCGTTTCTCCATACTACTTAACTGATCTTTACCAATATTTTCACTTTTAACTTCTTCTATAGCAACCGAATCAATTTCAGAAACTTTTTCTATAGTTTGACGGATAAAATCCATATTCTCTTCAGTTATTAATACTATTGTGAAGTCAAAATCAAAATTCTCATCTTCAATATCATTTGATGATGGATCTGATTTAATTATTTCCCCATGTTGTCTTAAATTTCTAAATATTAGAAATGACCTTGCTGCTTTTAATACAGTGTGCTCAGATAAGTATACAGTAATACTATATACATTAAGTCCTTTATTCTCTGCCTCAACTATAGCATTATATTCAAAGTCATCATAAATTAGCTTTTTAACTTGTCTGCCATCTTCTTTAACAAGATAACTTCTAGACTCATCATCCTCTGCTTTCTCGGGCTTTGGTGAAGGTTCTTGGTAAGAGCCTTTATCTTTCATTAATTTATTAAACTGGTCAATTATTCCTTGACTGTCTACTTCACCTTCATCACTAAAATCGATAATATTATCCAAGTATGTTTCTAAAACATCTACAGCTTCAAATATTATATCTATTAAGTCTGTAGTAACCACCATATTGCCATTACGGATTTCCGAAAAAGTATCTTCCATTGTGTGGGTTAAATTTAGCATCTTTTTATAACCCATAGTACCTGCCATTCCTTTCAAAGAATGTGCAGCCCTAAAAATTTCATTAATAGTGTCAACATTATCAGGTTCTTCTTCCAAAATAAGAATTTGATCATTTAAATCTTGTAAATGTTCTTTTGATTCTTCAATAAAAATATCAAGATATCGATTTGTATCCATATTAACTACACCTCCAAGTATCTACATTAAATTAATAGCTACCTTATTACTTTAAATTATCCTTTTGCATTTGTTTTCTTTGTTCTTCGAATATAAAACTAATAATACTTTCTCTATCTTTGTTACTTATATTAATAAATTCAACTCTATTTCTATATGTATTAGGATTAACATAAGAAGCTATTGAATCTATAACTATTGCCCGGATATTAAATTTTTTTATTTGATCGAGATATTCTAATGTAAAAGATATATTAATAATATCTCTAGACTCCAAGGGCTTTTTGGATGAAAAGAGCATGCCCCCACCACTTATATTAATTGATATACCTTGTTCCCAACTATCTTTTTGCATGTCGTGTAAAAGATGGATTATTTTATCTCTTTGTGCTTTTTCCTCTCTTTTCTTTGACAATAGAGTTTCATATAATATTCTTTCAGAATTTGTAAATACATGATATTCTAAATCAAAAGTAGTAGTTAGTCTATAATACTGCCTTCGCTGGATCTTGACAAGCTTACTTAAAAGTTTTAAATGAGCTACATGTACTTTCTTTTCTTTACTTCGACCCTCTACTATAACTCTACACATATATAAGTCTTTTTCAGTATATATGTACATTATATACTCATCGCCAGTTCCTATATATATCATGCGTCCTTTTGACATTGGCATGGCAATTTTTATTTTATCCGAATCAATAATGTCCAATAGTTGGCTCTGATATACTTTTTTGTGTATAAAAGCATCTACACTACTGTAATATGTTTTTTCTAATTCTAATTTATCTCCAATATTAGCAACATCTATATTCATGAAATGCTCCTTAAAGTTAATCAAGCTTGTTTTTTAAGAAATTATATATCATACCAACTATTCCTCTAGTAGTTTTACCTTCTTCTTTTTCTTCTTGATCAATTATTAATATCTTTTTAGCTATATCTCTTATTCCTTGACTAGCTTCACTATTTGGATATGCAACTGTATATGGTATTTGCTTAATAACTGCTTTTCTTACGCATTCATCAAGAGGAACCATTCCTAAGTATTCTATATCAATATCCAAATACTTGTAAGCTACTATGCTTATTTTTTGAAATATTTCCAAACCTTTTGATTCACTATTTGCACCATTTGATATTATTTTAACAGATGTTTTGTCTTTATAAAAGTTTGGATTTCTAGCTATTGACTTTAATAAAGCATATGAGTCTGTAATTGAAGTAGGCTCTGGGGTTACAATAAGCAAAACATCTGAACTATTTATTATAAATTCAGTAACATTATCACTTACACCTGCTCCGGTATCAATTATAATGACATCTGCCAAGCGATCTAGCTCATAAAAACTTCTTGTTAGTTTTAATATATCATCTTTTTTTAGATTCATTAATTCAAAGACTCCAGAACCACCTGAGATTAAACCCAAATTATTTGGTCCGTAAGTGATTATTTCAGAAACTGTTTTGTCTTTATATAGGAGGTCAGATAAGTTGTACTTTGGCCGAATGCCAAGCAATATTTCAACATTAGCTAGACCTAAATCTGCATCTATTAATATAACTCTCTTACCTAATTTACTTAATTCAAGGGCTAAGTTAATTGATGTGTTAGATTTGCCAACACCACCTTTACCACTTGTAATAGTTATAACTCTTGCTGGATCTTTAGATTTATCATTTTTCTTGTTTTTATCATTTGTTTGATCATTATGTTTCTGGGATGAATTAGTTTTATAACTTAATGTATTTTTTTTCTTAATAATATCACGCAAATTTGATGCTTGGTCCACTATTCAATCCCTCCTAATAATTGCTTTGCTATGTGCTGAGTATTTATTACAAGTATATCATCCGGCACAATTTGTCCTGTTGTAATATATGATAAATCAGCATCTGTAAGCATTTTTATGTTTAAGATACAACCATAATTGGAAGTCTCGTCTAGCTTAGTAAATATAAGTTTATAATCTGCCAATGATTTATATTGTTTGGTAATATTAATAAGATCCTCATACTTTGTTGTTGCACTCAAAACCAAATATACTTCTCTATGTTTTTTATCTATTATATTTAAGTATTTTTCAATTTCATTTTGTTTTTCTTTGTTTCTATAAGACATTCCCGCAGTATCAACTAATACAATATCATATGCCGCAAAATCATCTTTTACATTATTAAACTCTTCTGGTGAGTAGATCACCTTAAGTGGAAGTTCAAGTATGTTAGAATAAGTTTTTAATTGTTCTACTGCTGCAATTCTATATGTATCTAGGGTTAATAATGCTACTTTTGCATCTTTATAAATACTTAAATGAGAGGCTATTTTAGCTATAGTTGTGGTTTTCCCTACTCCTGTTGGACCAATGAAAAATATAAATTTGCATTTGTCCTTTTCTACTTCAATACTCTTTGGTTGGCCAAGTTTTAATATAATTTTTTGATAAACTTGAGATAGGGTTTGTTTTAAGGTGAAATCCTTTTCTATTTGTATTTCACTAAAAATTTGTTTGATATATTCTTCATCAGTACCATTTTCTAATAATTGTCTATAAATAATTTCCACATAGGGGTTATCCAATATTTCTTCTTGATTAATTTTCTCTTTATTATCATAATATTCTCTATTAAGATGTGAAGTTTGGACATTTCCAGACATATCTGAATTAGAATCCTTAAGGCTTTCATGATTCTTGTTCAGGTTTTTCTCTTCTGTTTGCTGTTCAAGTAAACTTTGTATATACTCTATCTTTTCTTCAATAGCAGCAGTGGTTGCAAGATCCTTTTGATTAACTGTAGAAGCATCATCTACAGCCGCTGTTATCTCTACTTGAGGTTTACGAAAAAGCTTAAAGATTCCCTTGGGAGTAATTTTTTTGATGTTTGTAACTATAGCATCTTTACCTAGGTCTTCTTTAGCTAACATAATAGCCTCTGTTTCACTTTCACCATAATATTTTTTGATAATCATTAAATAGTCACCATCCCGACAGATTGTAATTCATAATTTCCTTCTATTTCATTGTAAGAAAGAACAGTTAAATCTTTAAAGTAATCATGACTTAATTTCTTGAAATACATTCTTACAATAGGAGAAGTTATTATAATAGGTGGCTTACCTAGCTCTTCTAACTTATTTGTTTCTTCTTTGACAGATTTCATTATTAGCTCCGTTTTTTGTGGGTCTAATGTCAAATAAGATCCTTGTTCTGTTTGCTTTATTGAAGCCATAATCTCTTCTTCTATTTGTGGATCTAATGTCACTACACTTGTTACCTCATCATTGGAGAAGTATTGATTAGATATAGCTCTCTTTAAAGATTGTCTAACATATTCTGTTAAAACATCCACATCTCTAGTAACAGGAGCATGATCTGCCAATGTTTCTAAGATTGTAGGTAAATCTCTTATGGATATTCCTTCTTTTAGCAAATTCTGTAATACCTTTTGTATTTCTCCAACGCTTAATAATTTAGGAACTAGCTCGGAAACTAATGCGGGGTTTTTCTCATTAACGTTATCAATTAAGTTTTGAACATCTTGTCTTGTTAAAAGTTCATCTATATTATTTTTAATAACTTCTGTTAAATGAGTTGCTATTATTGAAGGTGGATCTACAACAGTATATCCAAATGACTCCGCTTTCTCTCTTTGACTTTCATTAATCCAAATTGCTGGTAATCCAAATGCTGGTTCCTGGGTTGGAATACCAGTAATCTCTTGTTCAACATAGCCAGGATTCATTGCCATATAATGATCAAACATTATTTCACCTTGACTCACTGGAACCCCTTTAATCTTAATTAAATACTCATTAGGACTAAGCTGAATATTATCTCTAAGTCTAACTATAGGTACAACCGTACCTAGCTCAAGAGCGATTTGTCTCCTAATTAAGACTATTCTATCTAAAAGATCTCCCCCTTGATTAACATCGGCCAAAGGTATTAAACCATAGCCAAATTCTAACTCAACTGGGTCTACCTCTAATAGACTTGTAACATTTTCAGGTTTTCTAATTTTATCTCCCTCTTCTTCTTCTAGGGAGGCCTGTTCTTCTATTTCTGTGATTTCCAAATAATTTTCTACAACTCTACCAACTATAATTAAGGTCACGCCAAAAACAATAAATAGAAGTGCATTTAAGGGTGTGATTACTCCTAGCAAAATCATTGCTATTCCCGTAATATACATTACTTTTGGTACAGAGAACAGTTGACTTATAACCATTTCTCCAGTACCAATTTCTGATGATACTTTTGTTACTAATATACCTGTAGAAAGAGATACACATAAAGAGGGGATTTGATTAACTAGTCCTGAACCTATTGCTAAAATCGCATATTTCTCAAAAGCCTCAGCTCCTGACATTCCACTCATTATTCCTACTACTAAACCACCTACAAAAGTGATAATAGAGATTAAAAGTCCTGATGTAGCATCTCCCTTTACGTACTTTGTTGCACCGTCCATTGATCCAAAGAAACTTGATTCTTCTTGAATTTTTTGTCTTCTTATTCTAGCTTCTTCTTCTGTTATGGCTCCAGCATTTAAGTCTGAGTCTACTGCCATTTGTTTACCTGGCATTGCATCTAGTGTAAATCTTGCAGTAACTTCAGATATTCTCTCGGTACCTTTATTAATAACACCAAATTGTACCAGGATTAATATTGAAAATATCACTATTCCCAGTATAGGATTACCGCCACCAACAAACTCACCAAAGGTAGTAACAACATTACCTGAATCACCAGTTGTTAATATCAATCTTGTAGAACCTACATTAACAGCTACCCGAAATATTGTAGTAAGTAAAAGTATAGTTGGAAATGTTGATAATTCTAAAACTTCTTTAGAAAACAAAGCATTAAGTAAAACAACTAAGCCTAATGCAATATTAAGTGCAAGTAGAATATCTAAAATATTAGGGCTAATAGGAATAATTAAAAATAGTAATGCAGATATTAAATAAAATGAAACTGCAAAATCATACCTTTTCATATCAACTTAACCCCTCTCCATCTAAACTATATACATAAGCTAATACTTGTGCTGTTAATTCATATAATTCTGGTGGAATTTCATCACCAATTTCTACATTATAATATAACATTCTTGCAAGGGGCTTATTCTCTACAATAGGAACTTTACTTTCTTTTGCAAGATCTTTTATTTTGTTTGCTAAATGATCTGCTCCTTTAGCAAGCAAAACTGGCGCTCCTGCAGCTTCTGCTTCATATTTGATTGCTACTGCAAAATGTGTAGGGTTTGTAATAATAACATCTGCTTCAGGAACATCTTGCATCATCCTTCTGGCTGATACTTCTCTCATTCTACTTTTTTGCATATTTTTTATTTGAGGATTTCCTTCTGTTTGTTTAAACTCTTCTTTTACTTCTTGCTTTGTCATTCGAAGATCTCTTTTGAATTTAAACTTTTGATATATGAAATCCAAAACACCTATTATTAGATATGTAATTCCTATTTTTATACCCAGATTTATTATTATATCTCCTGTTAAAACTATAGCTTGATAAAATCCAAGATCATAAAGACCAAAGATAGCAGGTAGTTTTGATATAAGTTCATTGTAAGCTACATAAATAATTATAATTACTTTTACTATATCTCTAATCAAAGATACTATCTTATCTTTAGAAAACATCCTCTTAAAACCACTAATAGGACTTAAGCTACTTAGTTTAGGTGATAAAGGTTTTGTAGTTACCTTTAACTGTACTTGAATAATATTTGTAAAAAGAACAACTGAAAATATAATTAATATTATTGGTAAAGTTATTTTTAAAATGTTTATTCCCATTTGTTGAAGTACTGCTCCTACTAAAGGCGTCGAAACTTCTTCTTTAGCTAGCAATTCGATATAATTATAATATTGATGAAAACATCCTATAAAATTCTCTCCTAAATATCCTAATAATATCTTAAGAGACACAAAGAACACTATTAGGGTAATACCTGAAACAAATTCAACACTTTTAGCAACTTGTCCTTCTTCTCTTGCATCAGATATTTTCTTAGGACTTGCTTCTTCAGTTTTTTCTCCGCCAGAATCATCAGCAAAAAACTGTAACTTATAAGGAATTATATATTTATCCTTTTTAAATTCAAAGTTATAAGTTTCACTTTCTTCTGTTTTTTTGACTTTGTAATAAGTAGTGCGGTTATTAATCATTTTAAAACCTCGATTGCTAACTTAAACATCTCAATCATTTCATCAAATATAAATTCAGAAACAAGTGGTATTGTTTCAACTAGTATAAATATAATCAGTAGTCCAACTATTATTTTTAGTTGAATACCTACAACAAACATATTAAGTTGGGGTACAACCTTAATTAAAATTCCCATTAAGACATTTACTAATAAAATTGCTGCAAAAAATGGTAAGACAATTCTAAATGCAATTACAAAGTAATCTCTCATAAATGTAATAACAACATCATATATACCATTAGATATTGATCCACCACCTAAGGGTATAACTTTAAATGAATCGATAAAAGCTACTAGTAAATGATGATGCAAATTAGTAATCAACATCATTAAAATAACCAAATAGGAATAATAATTACCTGATATGGTTGTCTGTATATTAGAGGCAGGATTAAGTCCACTAACCATAGAAAAACCTATTTCCATATCAATGATTTGGCCTGCAAAGGCAAGTATGTAAAAGCTTATATTTGTAAAAAATCCTAATGTTAATCCTGTTATAGCTTCCTTAATAACAAGGATGGAAAAACCAATTACAGTTTGGTATTCTACATTCATTTCAGGAAATACTTGATACATAATAATAGATAAAAACAGTGATAAACCTGCTTGTACTCTCATTGGAACCTGTCTATAACCAAAAAAAGGTGCAGCTACTACAAACATAGAAACCCTCACAAATATCAATAAAAAAGGTGTTAAATTAATATCTATAGTCATAGCATATTAATGTAATAGCTAAAGTTAGAAAATAATTCAACAGTAAATTCAGTTATCTCAGTCATTATCCAATTACCTGCTAACATGATTACTAGAAAAACTCCTATTAACTTAGGAACAAATGTGAGGGTTTGTTCTTGGATTGAAGTTACTGTTTGTAAAATACTGATTACAAGTCCAATTACCATTGAAACTATTAAAATTGGAGCTGCCACCTTAATTATTGTCCAAATACCTTGCCTAACTACATCTATTATAATTTGTTCATTCATATTGTAATCCTTTCTGGCTAAAAGAAGGTTTTGACTAACTCTCCAATTATTAAATTCCAACCATCTGCCATTATAAATAGTAAAATTTTAAATGGCATTGAAATTGTTGTGGGTGGTAACATCATCATACCCATAGACATAAGAGTAGATGCTACAACCATATCAATTATTAAAAATGGAATATATATTAGGAAACCAATAATAAATGCTATCTTTAATTCACTAATAATAAATGATGGTATGATTACACTTGTTGGTATATCTTCTACAGTTTCTACTTCACCTAATTCTGATATATCAATAAACAATTGCAAATCCTTTTGATTTGTCTGCTCCAACATAAAGGTTCGCAGTGGCTTTACTCCAGCATCCATAGCCTCTTCTTCGCTAATTTCTCCAGCTGCAAGTGGTTCTATAGCATTTTCATTAATTTCACTAAAAGTAGGTGACATTATAAATATTGTTAAAAATAAAGCTATACCTAATAACACTTGATTAGGTGGTGTTGTTTGGGTCCCTAAAGCAGACCTAACAAAATGAAGCACAACAAGAATCCTGGTAAAAGATGTTACCATAATCAAAATTGATGGTGCCAGTGCTATTAAGGTAACTAGTAACATGATTTGAAGAGTTGAAGACAAAGCTCCTGTTTCTTCATCATTATTTATTTGAAAACTTATAGGACCTATGTTTCCGTCTATTTCGTTAATTTCGTTGCCTTCTACTTCTGTTGCATATACAGTTTTTGCTGAAGATATAGAAAAAATACATATGAAGAATAATATACTTACTGCTATAATTTTTTTAAATAATTTTGCTCTTTTATTTGTTTTCATTATTGCTATCTTTCTTATTGATAAATTTATTAAAGTATTTCGAAAAATCTTTTGTTGAAAATACTTGGCTGTTATTATCTTTGTGTATTATTTCATCTTCACTAAGTTCAGTAATTACAGTAATTTCATCTTTACCTAATGCTAAGGCAAAATATTTAGAACCAATCTTAACTATTGCAAGATGTTTACCTTGAGAGATTCTAAATCCTTCAATTACTTCAAAGTTGCTTGTTTTTAGTTGATTGTTCTGGAATCTTCCAATAAATCTAGTAGTATAATATGTAGCTGCTATAATAATAACAAATATTATAATAAGTATTATTAATTGTACTACACCTTCGAGTGCAGACATCCCAAGATTTAAAAACATTATCCCACCACTTTTTGTACTGCTTCAATTACTCTTTCTGCCTGGAAAGGCTTTACTATAAAATCTTTTGCTCCTGCTTGAATTGATTCAATAACCATTGATTGCTGACCCATAGCAGAACACATTATAACTTTAGCATTTGAATCTTTAGCCATAATCTCTTTTAATGCTGTTATACCATCCATTTCTGGCATTGTGATATCCATTAAAACTAAATCTGGTTGTAATTCTTCATATTTTTCTATAGCTACTAATCCATTTTCTGCTTCTCCTGCTACTTCATATCCGTTTTTGGTTAGTATATCTCTAATCATCATTCTCATAAAAGTAGCATCATCACAAATCAATATTCTTTTTCCCATTGTAAAATCTCCTTGTTATTTTATTAGTTGTTTAAAATCTCTGTTATTCGAATACCAAAAGATTCATCTATTACTACTACTTCTCCTTTAGCTACTGCCTTATCATTTATTAAAACATCAACAGGTTCACCTGATAGTCTATCAAGCTCAATTATAGTACCTGGCGCAAATTCTAAAATATCTTTAATTGTTCTATGTGTTCTACCAAGCTCTACTCTTACTTCAAGTGGAACTTCACTAATTATATTAATATTTTCTGCGCCTGTGTTTGAAGTTTTAGTATTTGTAAAAGGTTCAAATGAGGCCTTTTGCACACTAACATCTTCATATGCAGAATAGTTATCTACTTCTTTTTCTTCATATACTTGCCTGTTAACTATTGGTTCTTGACTTACTGATGCTTCTTGTATTGATTGTTCTTTTTGTATTGAACTTTCTTCTTGTGAAGCCTGACTTTGAATACTTTCACTGGTTTGATCTTTTTTACTAGCTTCTTGTGGAAGTTCGTTATCACTTTCATCATAAGATGCCATAAACTTATTATATAAATCATGAGCAAACTCAAATGGATATAACTGCATCAAACTTGTATCTACTTTATCTCCAATAGTCATATTAAATGCAACGTTTACAAATTGTCCTTTTAAGAAATCTGCAATATCTACGTCTTCCACACTCTCATTTAAATCAATTAATATTGCTGTAGGCGGGGTTATATTAACTGGAGTATTTAGTAAGGTGGAAAGAGATGTTGCTGCAGAACCCATCATTTGATTCATAGCTTCACTGATTGCACTTAGATGTAAGTCTGTAAGCTCTCCTTCTATGTTTGATCCATCACCACCCATCATTAAATCTGCAATATACTTTACATCTTCTTCTTTTATCATTAATATATTACTACCATCTAATCCTGATTTATAGTAGATCTGAATAAACACACAAGGTTTATCATACTGGGAACTTAGTTCATCCCATGTTGAATAATTTACATTTGGTGTAGTAATATTTACTCTACTATTTAACAACGAAGATAAAGCTGTTGATGCAGAGCCCATAGATATATTTGAAACTTCGCCAATTACGTCTATCTCTTCATCTGAAAGTATCTTCTCATCTTCGCTAGAGTCTAGATTATCAGGATTCATGCCTTCTAGTAGAGCATTAATCTCTTCTTGAGATAACATATTATCCATCTCTTATTCCTCCCTAATTATTGATGTTATTTGTAGTGCATAAGATTTAGAAAAAGTACCAGGATATGCTTTGAATTTCTTTAAATTTCCAACATAAACATCTAGTTCCTGTCCAACCATTGAATCTAACCTTATAATGTCGCCCTCTTGCAATCCCATAAAATCATTTACTGTTATAGTACTCTTTCCTAACATTGCTCTAATAGGCACTTTTGTTTTTGATATACTTGACTCTATAATATCTTTATATTCTCCTGCGTTCTTCTCTTCAGCACTTGAATACCAAAACCTAGTGTTAAGTTTTTCAACAACACTATCAACTGTTGAATATGGAAGACAGAAGTTAACCATACCATCTACTTTACCGATGGAAATCTTTAGTGTGATAATCGCAGTCATAACATTAGGGTCAACTATTTGTGCAAACTGGGAATTTGTTTCTATTCTGTCTAATCTTGGCCTTAATTTTACTACATTTTCCCAAGGTTCGATTAGTAGATTAACAAATATATCGATTACTCTTTGCAATATGGTTAATTCTATTTCTGTAAAAGTTCTTTTGTTATCAATGATGGTTTCGCCTTTTCCACCTAATAGTCTATCTATAATAGCATAACCCAAGTTATTATTGATTTCTATTAATATATTACCTTTTAAAGGTTCGAAATCAACAACTCCCATTAAGACTGGATTGGAAAGTGAGTTAGTAAATTCACCAAAAACAATTGCCTCAGAATTCACAACTTCAACTTGAACGTTTTTTCTCAGATATGTTGATAAATGATTATTAAGCAACCTACTGTAATGTTCAAATATAAATTCCAAAGTTCTTAAATGGTCTTTTGAAAACTTTAAAGGTCTTCTAAAATCGTAGTCCTTTACATGAACTTTCGTTTCTTCTACTAGTTCTTCCGCATCAATCTCTCCACTGTTTAATGCACTGAGCAGACTATCTATCTCATATTGAGATAATACATCACTCATAGTCTATACCTCCAAAACTAATTGCCTAGTAACTGCAATTTCTACGATTAACATTTTTTAATGTTAATCAACTAATATTTTTCCTATAGATACATCTATTATAAAATCAGAATTGAATCTATTTTGTAGTCTATTTAATATTGCACTTTTAATTTCATCTTTGCTTTCTAGTATATTACTAGCACTATACCGTGAAAACTCATCATTTACTATTTCTGTAATATATGATTGATATGTTTCTAAACCTGAAGCTAATTCTTCATAGTCTTCATGTTTTGTATTAATAGATAAAGCCACAGTAACAAGAGCAAAATGATTCCTACTATCTCCATCTTCTGGTTTTAAATTAATTGTTAATTCTTCTATATTGTATATTTCTATATCTTTTAAAGGAACTGTTTCTCCTGCTTCCTCTTTATTAGCTTCTAGTTCAATATCTATGTTTTCTGCAACTTTATTCATTAAATTATTTGTTTTTACTGCAGAAGGAACAAGTGTAAACACTATTAATATAGAAAGTATTAAGTTAATTATTGCAATCGCAAGTGTTAAAATAGAAAACAAATCCTTTTTCATTTTTCCTCCTATATATCCACTACTTATTATTCGATATTATTATAAACTTTTATCTCAATTCTTCGGTTTTTGGCGCGCCCCTCACTAGTTGTATTAGTGGTAACGGGATCATATTCTCCTCTGCCTGACCACTTTAAGTAAGTTGGGTCTATACCTTTTTCTTCTATTAAATATGTGGCGGCATTAATTGCCCTTGCAGATGATAACAATTCATTTGATTCATAACTGCTCGCTCCAATTGGAACATTATCAGTATGACCTTCAATTTCAATTATTTCTCCATCATCAAAACCATTTAAAATGTCTCCTAGTTTATTCATCAATGGATAAGCTTCTTGCTTAATATCTGCTTTTCCTGAATCGAATAATATGTATCCATCTAAAGTAATTTTAACAAATCTATAATTGGGGTCTATATCGAGATTTACCTCATCATATATGTCAAATTTATGTGCTGCCCCTGAAACCTCTTCATAAATTTCTGTGGTTGCTTCTTTATTTAACTCATGAAGTTCGTCTATAATACCTTGTGTACCTTCAAGTACTGTATCATCAGAAGGTGTTTCCTTAACCCCACCTTCGCCTGAGCCGTCATCATCTGAATGCTCGTCTAAATTTGGCATTTTATAGATTCCTGTAGATATTACTCTACCTTCCTCAATTGCAGAACTTCCAGAATCATATATACTAAAACTTTTACTCATTGACTTGGAAAAGTCCTCATATTTGCCTGCATCAACATTAGACATGGAAAAAAGTAAAACAAAGAAACACAAAAGTAAATTCATTAAGTCAGCAAATGTATTCATCCATGGTGAACCAGCACTTTCTGGTGGTGCTTTTTTCTTTCTAGCCATTTACTTCCTCCGTTTGTGGTTCTTCTTGTCTTTCGTTTAATCTATCCCTTTCAGAAGGTTTTACAAAGCCTTTTAACTTTTCTTCTATAACTCTAGGATTTTCTCCTGCTTGTATAGATAATACTCCTTCTACAACAATTTCCTTATTCATAATCTCTATACCATTTAGTCCTTTTAGCTTTTCAGCAATAGGAGTACATACAGCATTAGCTAAAAACGATCCATAAAAGGTAGTAATAAGGGCAACTGCCATATTAGGTCCAATTGATGCAGCGTCATTAAGGTCTATTAACATATTTACTAATCCTATTAGGGTACCAATCATACCCCAGGCAGGACCCATAGAGCTTAATTGATCCCAAAAACTGATTACGTTATTGTGCCTATCTTCTATACAATTAAGTTCATTATCCAAAATACCTCTTACTAATTCTGGGTCAGTTCCATCAACAATTAGTAGTACGCCTTTTTTTAAGAACTCATCCTCTATTCCATTGGTTGCCTCTTCTAAAGCAAGTAATCCTTCTTTTCTTGCCACATTAGACAGTGCTATAATTGTTCGAATCGTTTCAAATTCATTACTCTCTGACTTACGAAATGCTATTCTTGCTGTAGCCAACTTTTTTCCAAAAGCTATAAGATCGTTTTCCATAATTATCATTGCTGCTAAAGATCCACCTATTGTAATTAATACTGAAGAAATATCCCAGAAGTTTAATAAAAGACTAAAGTTAAAGGTCCCCGTATCCTTAACAAAAGTGATTCCGAAAACGGTAGTTGCAAAAACTGCAATCATACCTATTAGTGACCCCATATTCATATTCTCACCTACTTATTTATAATATTTTTGCAAGTATTTATTATTTTATATATTTGTTATATATATTATTACTCAATTAGTTTCTTAAGATTTGCCTTTTAAGTTGAATAAACAAATCTACTATATCATTTCTACTTTCCTTAACAATAAGTTTTCTACCATTTGAAAGTGTTATTAGTGTGTCAGGATTTTCCTCAATAGAGAGAATAAAATCCGGATTAATTGTTATGCTGGTATTGTCCATTTTTCTCAAAGTTATCATATAACCACCTTTTATTAATACTAGTGACTTTGGAAAATATTATTTTCCAAAGTCAATAGCATTTATATAGATATATATTAACGTTTTAGATTAATAAGTTCTTCTAGTAAAGTATCTGAAACAGTGATTATTCTAGAGTTTGCTTGGAAACCTCTTTGGGTAGTAATCATATCAGTAAATTCAGATGCTAAATCTACATTAGACATTTCTAGTGCTCCTGTAGTAAAACTACCGCCATCTGATGTAACAGCCTGTCCTATCCCATCAAACTCTCCAGAGTTTTGGGTTTGAGCAAACATGTTATTACCCACAGCTTCTAGTCCAGCTGGGTTAGAAAATGACGCTACTGCTATCTGACCTAATAATCTACTATCACCATTATCATATCTTCCATAAATCTGACCAGCTGCATCAATTCCAATTCCTGATAGGTTACCTACTTGCCTACCTGCACCAAGTCCATCCAAATCACCCTTTGCTGCTTCTAGAGATGAATTTCCGTTAGTAGAGTACATGGTTAATGAAGAGAAATCTATACTTATATCTTCAAA
>CAZXSM010000037.1:0-21358 GCA_964643255.1 uncultured Lachnospiraceae bacterium | reverse complement strand
TCTAAATTTTTTTAGTATATTATTTCACTCTTCTTGCTTTATTATTTAAATAATTATATCATAAGTTTATATAAATATACAAATAGTATGATATAATATGTCTTTAATAGATTATTGTAATTTAAAATAAGTAGGAGGAAATTATGAGAACACTTTTAATTGCTTTGTTTCTTGTTATATTCTTTATAATAAGCATACCCTTATACATTATACTATTAATTGTTGGTTTGTTTGATCTTAACCTTAGAGATATACATTCTCAAAAAATTGTTACAATAACATGTAAAATAATACTATTTCTTTCAGGTACAAAACTAACTGTTTTAGGTCAAGAGAACATACCAGAAGAAGGTGGGGTTTTATTTGCCTTTAACCATAGAAGTTATTTTGATATTTTAGTTAGTTACGCATCTACTACTAAACTATCCACTTTTGTAGCAAAACAAGAATTAAAATACTTTCCTTTCATTAATATTTGGATGATATTTATAAACTGTCTATTTATTGATAGAGATGATATCAGACAAAGTATGAAGGTTATATTAAAAGCTATTGAAATGGTTAAGGATGGATATTCAATATTTATATCTCCGGAAGGAACTAGAAATTCAGGAGAAAAATTAATGCCTTTTAAAGATGGAAGTTTTAAAATTGCTCAAAAATCTGCTTGCCCAATCATTCCTGTTGCAATAAACAACGCAGACAGTATATTCGAAAAACAAATTCCTATAGTTAAAAGGGCCCACGTTATTGTCGAATACTGTCAACCTGTCTATTATGACCAGATTGTTAATGAAGGTCATAAAAACGTTGGGAAGTATGTTCAAAATATAGTTCAGCAAACTGTGGACAAAAATGAAGCTATCCTTGAATTTTAACCAATTTAATGATAAAATATTTTAGTCTATTACTGGTGAGGGAGGTATATACATGAATACAAGTACGATAGTACTAATTGTTATATTAGTTATAATTGTTATCGCTTTTATTGCCTTGGCAATATGGGGTAATAAGATGCAAAAGAAAGCTGATGAATCAGAAGAACAAATTAAAGCTTCAGCACAAGTAACTTCAATGTTAATAATTGATAAAAAGCGCATGAGACTTAAAGAAGCGGGGCTTCCGCAAATTGTTATTGACCAGACACCTAAATATCTACGGAGGTCAAAGGTTCCAATTGTAAAAGCAAAAGTAGGCCCTCAAATCAGAAATTTCATTTGTGATGAGAGAGTTTTTGATTTGGTTCCTGTTAAAAAAGAAGTAAAAGCAGAAATTAATGGCCTTTATATTATTAATGTTAGAGGACTTCGTTCAGCTTTAGAAAAGCCCGAAAAACTTACATTGAGACAAAAGCTAATGAAAAAAGTTGATGACTTCAAAAAAGAAGAAGACAAAGCAAAGGGCAATAAAAAGAAAAAATAAAAACAACCGTCCATATATCTTCAATCATATATTGGACGGATTTTTTTATATTTTTTTTGATTTTATATTTATTATTATATCATTTTCTGTAAGGTGATTATTATTAATATCTATATTATATTTTAAGAAAACATTTATCTGGTCTTCGTTTTTTTCGACCTTTAAATCTGTTGTATTAAAACCCATTAATATATTACCATATGGCGTTTTATAATATGTAGCATTTCTTTTATCTTTATCGAAAATCATATGAACATTGGCAGGGCCATGTTTTATAATATCTACCTTATCATTATCTATAATGATGCTACACTTAGTAACATCATCTTCCTCTCTTAAATATTCTTCATATATAATATAATCTTTATTATTTTTATTATAATATTGACCAGAAGTTACTACTTCTATTTCTTCTTCTTCATTACCTTCTAGTCTAAGTCCACTTACAGTAATAAGTACATCTTTTGTCATCTTTTTTCTCCCTTTATCACATCAGAATAGTCAACTATATTTATCTCTTTTGCATCTTGTAAATAACTTGGCAAGATTTCCTTGGCAAAGTCATTAAATTGACCAACCCCATCACTTACATAAAATTCATGTTTCCCAGCTAGTTCTTTGCTTTCAATTCCCTTATCCCTCAAAACTTTTTTAAGTGTTTTTGCGGTTTCATAAGCTGGGTTTACCAATTCAACTTTGCTTTCTAGTACGGAATCTATGGTTTCTCTAATT
Organism: uncultured Lachnospiraceae bacterium; assembly: GCA_964643255.1. Taxonomy (GTDB): domain Bacteria; phylum Bacillota; class Clostridia; order Lachnospirales; family Lachnospiraceae; genus JAAYRG01. Next base: position 19,204 of record CAZXSM010000037.1, on the reverse strand, counting down.
AAAGGGTAATGGGTACATCCTAGTATTAAAGTGTCAATATCATAACTTTGTAAATCTTTAAGATATCTTTTACTTACATCGAAAGTTATAGGGTCGTCTATCCATCCTTCTTCTACTAATGGTACAAAAAGAGGGCAGGCTTGTCCATAAACATTAACTTCGGGATGTGTTTTGTTTAAAAGTTTCTGATATATTCCACTAGATATGGTTCCTTTAGTACCAATGATCCCTATATTGTTATTCTTTGTAACTGATGCTGCAACTTTTGCGCCAGGTTCTACTACTCCTATAACAGGAATCGAAACTTCTGATTTTATAGCCTCTAATGCAAAAGCACTTGCTGTATTACATGCTATAACTATTGCTTTCACCTTCTTTGATAACAAGAAATTTACAATTTGTTTAGAATATCTAACAATAGTCTTTTGTGATTTGTTTCCATAGGGCACTCGTGCAGTATCTCCAAAATAAATGGTTCTTTCCTTAGGGAGTTGTCTCATTATCTCGCTAGCAACTGTAAGTCCACCCACTCCAGAATCGAAGACTCCTATAGGATATGTGGTGTGCATTTAATATTCCCCCTAGTCTTGATCTTTATTTAATGCTTGTTGAATTAGTTTTTCTATTAGTTGTGATTTACCTATACCCCTTGCTTCCCAGAGCATTGGGTACATACTTATATCTGTAAATCCAGGCATAGTATTTATTTCATTAAATATTACTCTATTTGTATCTTTTTCAACAAAGAAGTCTACTCTTGCTAGTCCATATCCATCTACTGCTTCAAAAATCCTTATACTATAATCTCTTATTGTTTCTACAACTTCTTGGTCTAAGTCTGGAGATATAATTGTTTTAGAATCACTGTTGTTATATTTTGCATCATAATCATAAAATTCAGCAGCAGGAATTATTTCTCCTACTCCTGATGCCTTGGAGGTTTTGCCCCCTAGAACAGCACATTCTATTTCTCTACCCACAATCGCCTCTTCCACTAATATCTTTTTATCATGTTTCATAGCTTCTAGTAAACCCTTTGCTAGCTCACTACTATTGTTTACTTTAGAAACTCCACATGAAGATCCTGCGTTAGATGGCTTTACAAACATAGGATAACTTATTTCTATCTCTATATTGTCTATTAATTCTTGGTTAAAGTTTTGATTTTTATCTTGTATGTCTCTTTTGTTAACAGCCACAAACTTTGCTTGTTCGATTCCTAAATCTTTTACAATTACCTTAGTAAACAGCTTATCCATTGATACTGCTGATGACACAACATTGCATCCAACATATGGTATACCTGCAAGTTCTAGTAAACCTTGAATTGTACCATCTTCTCCATATAAACCATGAAGTACTGGAAAAACCACATCTATCTTTTGGTTAGTAACTTTATCATCTTTGATTAATAATACAGATTTACTGGTAGCATCTGGAGATATAATAGCTTTCGTCTTTCCTTTTCTCCATTCTCCGGACTTAATATCATCTACTGAGTATGCCTCTAGCCACTGCCCTTCTTTAGTAATTCCAATTAATATAATATTATATAAGTCAGTGTTTATGTTATTAATAATCGTTGTAGCTGAATTACATGATACTTCATGCTCGGATGATTGTCCGCCAAATAATACTGCAATTGTTTTTTTATTCATTGCTAACTCCTTCTAAAGGTCATTTTATCAATCTCAATTTATATCTTATGCTCTACTTTTTATTATATTCTATAAGTGTAATAATATATTACTTATAAACTTTAATTCAAATTATATTTATCACTATATTACAGTTTACTATTAAAAGAATTAATATTCAATACCTATTTAAAGGGGACTTATTATTGAATTTATAGGTATTGTACCCTAGAAAAATAAGAAAATATTTATTAGCTTTTTTTGAATACTCATAAAATTTAAGGGAATACTTACCAATATAGGATTTAAATATTATATGTTGTTAGAAAGGTATGGTGTTAAATGAGTAATAAAAAGAGTATTTTACATAGAATAAACTTATTAAGGAGTAAATATAAAAGATTAATTCTCTTACCTGCATTTCCTTGGATATTGGGTGTTGGAATTTTGGCAATATTGCTTCTAATAGGTGGATATAAAGAGTATTCCCAAGAACTTCAAAAAGGTATAGCTGAAGAGCTTATAAGGTTTCATGTGATTGCCAATAGCGACTCTAAAGAAGACCAAGAATTAAAATTAGAAGTTAAAGATGTCATTACTAAAGAAACAGAATCTTTACTGGAAGGTGTAAGCTCAGTTGATGAGGCCCGCCTTATATTATCAGACAAATTAAAACTTATGGAAAACTTAGCAGATGAAACTATTTCACAAAATGGATTCACTTATAAGGCAAATGCAACTTTAGAGAATAATTATTTTCCTTTAAAGGTATATGGTGACATTGCCCTTCCTCCCGGTGAATATGAATCTGTAAGAATTGAACTTGGTAATGCATCTGGAGAGAACTGGTGGTGTATTATGTTTCCTCCCTTATGTTTTGTAGATAGTACTTATAGCGTAGTACCAGATTCATCAAAAGATCAACTACAGGATGTATTAACCGAGGAGGAGTATGATGAGATATTAATCGAAGATGATGAGCTTATAGTAAAGCCTAAGTTTAAAATCCTTACATTTTTAAATGATTTCCTTGAATTGGATTGATTGCATTTCTTTACTTTATTGCTATAATTATATTGTAAATAGAAATAAAACATCGTATTATAAAGGATTTAGATACTTATGATAAAATCAATCAATTTAAAAGCTTATGCAAAAATTAATCTTGGTCTAGATGTTATTGGTAAAAGGCCAGATGGTTATCATGAGGTTCGAATGGTTATGCAAACTATCAAACTTCATGACAAAATTTCCATTAACATAATTAATAATCCTAACATTCAGATAGAAACAAATTTACATTACCTACCTACAAATGAAAATAATATTGTCTATAAGGCAGCTTCATTAATTAGAGAAAAAAATAACATTACAGAAGGTGTTCATATAAACATTGAAAAGAAAATACCTGTATCTGCAGGACTTGCTGGAGGTAGCTCAGATGCTGCTGCTACCCTTGTAGGAATGAATACGCTATTTGACTTAGGATTGTCTTTAGAGGAACTTATGAAATTAGGAGTATCTCTAGGTGCAGATGTTCCATATTGTATAACTGGAGGAACTGTTTTAGCAGAAGGTATAGGTGAGGAATTAACCCCTCTACCACCCTTTCCCAACTGCCATATTCTCATAGTAAAGCCTAGCATCAATGTTTCTACTAAAGATGTTTATGGCAACTTGGATTTAAACACCATAAATGACCACCCAAATATAGATGGCATAGTAAATGGAATAAATAAAAAAGATTTGTATTCATCAATAGATCATTTCGGTAATCTCTTAGAATATGTTACCACTAATAAATATTCCGAAATTAATCAAATCAAAAAGTCCATGATAAAACACGGTGCTCTAACCTCAATGATGACTGGTAGTGGACCCACAGTCTTTGGAATCTTCGATAATAAAAAGACCGCTGAAGACGCCTTCTATCACTTTAAAGTCGCCAATTTTAGCCACCAAGTCTTTCTTACCAGACCCAAAAGTTCTCCCTTGTTTTAGAAAATTAAAAGTGTCAAAAGGCCTATCTCCCATATTATAAATATAGGATATATTAGCCTTTTGACACTTTATAATCAAATCAAATAAACTGTTGGACCTGTTTGCTTATTATTATTTTATCACCTTTTTGTATATTTTCATCTTCTAGATCATTTAGGTCCATTAAGTTAAGCCTAGTGACATTAAACCTTTTGGCTATATCCCATAGACTTTCATTTTGTTTTACTGTATAACCTATTATACTTGGCATTTCCATAATCTTATCTTTATCAAATTCTGTCACTTCCACGTCACTAATAATTTTTGTATTGATCTTATCAAAAACAACTGCATTTATACCAATACCAGCTTTAACTTCAATTTCTTCACTGTCTAACATCATTACACTTAATTGTTCTATATTTGCATTTATATTGTATATGTTATCCTCTTTTATATCTCTTACTTCAATTATTTGAGTGAAGGGGACTATACTCTTTATAGTGTTTAATGGAATTTGATCATCAGAACTAATATATAAAATATGTACTTCTAAAACCCCATTCACCTCTAGTCCATCTACAACTAGATTTATTTCATCTATTTTAACGTCTCCTGATGAATGGCATATTTGTAATATACTAGGTTGGTTTTTGTTTATTTTAACACTATCATTTAGTCTGGTTTTACTATTGTTTTTTACTATAAGATTTTCATAGGAAGTATTTTTCCATACAGGCTTTAGATCCATGAATGTAGAGTATAGATCATATAAGATTTCTAAAATTTCATCTTGATATAGTTTTATGCCCATTTCAAGTACTACTTCGACATCCAAAACCCTATACTCTCCATCATTATCAGCAAGCATTTGTAAGCTTTTACTTCCCAAACTATAGCTAATATCATCGACCATATCTTCTCTACAACCCTCTAAATCTATGGTTCCTGAAAATGGTAGTTCAACTTCATAATATTCTACTGGTGTTTCCTCATTTTCACTTGCATATATTATAAATGCTAATATCTCTCCTTGAACTGAGAACTTATCTTCAAGTAAACGAGCATCTGGATTTCTTAGTTCAATTTCGCTATAAAGTATTTCCCCAATATTTCCCTTGTTTGAGGGTAGTTGTATTTCATCTTTAAAGCGATATGTATCATTCTTATGAACTGCAATATTAGTAACCATCAGTTCCTTGTTTATAAATTCAATACCTTTTTCGTCTTCAACAGAGACTGCTGTCGCTTCATCATATAATTCATCTACAAATACTGTTAAGGTAATAATTGCTTTCACATTTATCTTCCTAGAATTAATCAAGCTAGATGTTAAATCCTCAATTTCCACTATAATACTTGCTTCATCTTCTGCCTCTACACCATCTAGATGTATGGCTTCTTCAAACGGTATTTCACTAGATATGTTGTAAATTGGTCTCTCTGATTCATCACTCAAATATAGAACATTAAAAATAAGATCTCCCTGTGTTATTATCTTTCCGTTAGATATTTTAAGATCTTGTATTTTTACTTCGCCTTGTTCCTTTATTATTTTATAAATATCAGCCTTTACATCAGGAACATTGAAATCATCATCTAGTGTAATCTGAAGATCACTTTTACATTTTAATTTATTCATATGAATATTCTGTTTTATTAATTCCACAAAAATACCTCCTTGTCTTATATAACATTTTATTCTACTCTTATATTAATTATGATTAATTGACAAAGAAAAATGCTTCAATTTCCACCTAAGAGAAATTGAAGCATTGGTACATTAAATTTTGTATTTATTTAATAGTTATATTTTATATATTTCTTCGTTTTCCTAGCAAAGAGTCATTCGAACATCTCTTGTTAACACATCTTTATAGCTAAAGGACATCGTTCTTGCATAACTTAAGCTGTCGTCAGTTTCAATTAGGAATATACTAGGATACGTTTCTGTTATAACGCCTTCTGCTGTTGCTATCTTGCGTCTTCCTTTGTTAGCCTTTACCTTAACTCTTTTACCAATATTATCTGTAACTTCTTGTCGTACCTTAAGAACATCGTTTTTCCTCATCATAATAAGAGCCTCCTAAAGAATTATACTTAGACTACATAATATTACAAGTATACCATGCTTATCATTGATTGTCAAAGAGTTTTCTGACAATTCAATTGTATTATGTCTATTGTTAAATAATTATAAAACATTCTAGGGAGTTATTTGTACATATGTTTATGATTTTTACACAAGATTGTTTTGATGACTTTAGTTTTTCCTTTCATTTTTAACACCTTTTTTGGTATTTTTTTCTGTTTTTTATGCACCATGCCATTTTATCAGTTGATTTAATATTATTTTCTTAACTAATATATAAAACAAATTGCCTATTAATTAATCAAATAACACTCTTTTATCTATATATTCAGTTCTTATAACTACGTAAGGATATGTAACTGCATTTGAGACAAACTCTTCTTCTGAAGAACCTATTAAGTTAGTATCTAAATAAATTAGATTTTTAGCTAGATATAATTCATCTACTGATATGCTATATCCACCTGTTGGTTTTTCTCCATAACCTACCGCTATATATAGATATTCTTGATCTTCATCAGTGTATGTTATCTTAAATGGCTGGCTTTTTTTCTCGTTAATTTCCTCCATTAATTTGTCTGGTACCTCTGCATCTTCAAGAACCCTAAATTCTAAGTCTTCTTCTTTATCTGGCTTTGATTCCTTGCCACTACATCCACTGAGTAGTGATACTAAGCCTATAAGTATTAGAAAATAAACTATAGGTTTTACTTTCAATATAATTCCTCCATAATATAATTCCTTAGTTTATTTTATGATACAGCCTTCTATTTAATTCATCTTATAATTTTTCTTTGAGCTGTTTTAAAAAATTATCTTTATTATTTATTTGTTTTTTTACATCTACCAACTTTTGAATAGTTCTCTTAGGAACCCAGGCCTTCTTGCCATTGTAATATCGATTACTTACTTTCCAAAATTTTTCTGGATAAAGTAATAATATGTATAAAAGTCTTGCTTCCTCTTTAGATAGAGGATAGTTTAGCTTATATGTTTGAATCATTCTATTTCCCAATTCAATATCCCAATTGTTCTTTTCCATTGTTTTTCTAATAAAGTCATACAAATCACATATTTGAATTCCTATTACAGCCTTGTCAAAATTAGTAGTAATAATTTGATTATTATTTATTCCCCTTTGCCTGTTTTTATTATCTGCTATTATCACATTATGATAGTTGTAATTTCCATGACATATTCTACCTTCTACCATAGCATTTTCAAGTAGTTCTTCATATTTTGATGCTTTAAGAAGTTTACTTGCTTGTATGGCTTGATTATATAAATGTTCATAAGTTCTTAAAAAGCATATTTCAAACTCTTTCTTTTTCTTTTTTTGCCTAATATAAGCCCTTATCCTTTTTAACTCCCTCATTCTTTTATCAAATGTTTCATTTAAATCTAATCCAACATTATAAGAACGATCATATTCACTTACGGGAACATTAGTTAGTAACTTATGTATATAGGCGAGGTTTACTACACCGTTTAGTACCTCATCCTCTTTTCTTAAATCACATTCTCTTCCAAAACACCAGCTTTTAATTATAAACTTATTACCTCCGGAATCACTTGTAATAATTTCACCATATTTATTACGGACATATAAATCTGTATAAGGATAACCTTTTTTTACCAGTGTTTGCTGTATTTTGTCTTCAAACTCCACTTGGTTTATAGAACATTCTAGTCGTTTAAGTAATTTGGGTCCCTCATTTGTCTCGACTATATGTGCCCCCCTAATCCGAAAGGAATTATGAATTTTGAAATTATACTGTTCTAGTATCTCTTTATGTTTTGTTTCCATAGGAAAGCCTCCTAACCCAAATTGTAGTGCTGACAATGGTGTCTCTATAAATCTATGAGTTAGGAGGTGAATTCATGACTAGTTTTATTTTGTTTTCTCTAAATATTTTTCTGCTTTTTTTAGAAGGATTGCTTTGTTGTTTTTAGAAGGATCTTGTAGAACCATGTCTAATAGTAGGTTTAAAGTTTGCCCCAAAGCTTTGCCAGGTTTATAACCAAGTTCAATTAAGTCTTTACCATCGACCTTTAGACTGCTTAGACTTGTACAGTCGCCTCTTTTATCAATTTCATTATATATTCTATAGGCTTTAGATAGGTCTTTTAATTTCACTTTATATATCTGATTGTCAAAGGTTTTTAATCTGACAGTCTTAACATAAAAAAGTAATTGCATTTGATTGTAACCAATTTGGTTAATAGCCTTTCTTATCTCATACTCACTTAATATAAAGGGAATATGAATATACTTAATTAAAAGACTTGTTTTCTTAATAGTTTCATTATCAAATTTCAATCTTCTTAATATTTTTTTAGATAATTCAAAAGACTCAATACTCTTGTTTTTAAGGTTTGCTTCGTGAAGCAAGAGGGTCCATCTTATAACCAAGTCGTTTTTAATACTTATCTCTTCTTGTTTAAACTTTATATGCTTTTGCAATGTTTTTATAGCAAAGCTAGCTACAGTTTCATCAGCCAGTTCATAATGTGGGGTTTCAACCATAGAATCAAATTCTGGAAATATAATGTCTGTAATAGATGCATTATAAAGTTCTAATAATTTTTCCGGGTGATCACTTAATAAGAGTTTATTTAATTCTGATCTTATTCTTTCTGCACTGATATTCTTCAAGTTTTCTTTCTTTTTGTATGCTGCCTTATAAGTATTTTCTTCTATACTGAAGTTTAGTTGAGCACAAAAGCGAAAAGCCCTTAATATTCTCAAGGCATCTTCCTCAAAACGATCAATTGGATTACCAACACATTTAATAAGTTTGTTTTCTAGGTCTCTAATCCCACCATACAAGTCAATTAAACCATCTTTATCATTATAAGCCATTGCGTTAATAGTAAAATCTCTTCGTTTTAAATCTTTAGCTAGATCTGAAGTGAATTCTACAGATTTGGGATGTCTGTTACCTTCGTATTCACCATCTATTCTATAGGTTGTGACTTCATAATCTCCCTTATCATGTAACACTGTTACTGTCCCATGCTTAATACCAGTATCTACAGTCCTTTGGAAAATTCTTTTAACATCTTTTGGTTTGGCGGAAGTAGTAATATCCCAATCTTCAGGCTGAGTCCCTAAAATTGAATCCCTAATACAACCACCTACTGCATAGGCTTCAAAACCGTGATCCATTAGTTGATTGATGATATCATTCACACTTTCAGGTAATTGAATTGCCATACTTCCTCCTTTCAAGGCTTTGTATACTTAGCGAAACATCTTATATTTTTACGGGCGTTAGTCAGAACAACTAAAAACGGGTTCCGCTGGACGCAAAGTCACCCTTATTTTAGTTGTTATACCTAACTCCCATTGGAAAGATCTAGATTTTATAAATAGCTATTTTGTAATTCTCATCTTCTTAATATGCTCTTCCCCAATATAACATATGCTTTGCTTCTTTTTCACAACATACACAGCTTTTAGATATATCTTCTTGCTCAAATGGTATACATCTTGAAGTTGCTTTTGTTTCTTCTTTTATCTTTTCTTCACACTCTTGATCTCCACACCACATAGCTTTGACAAAACCTGGCTTGTTTTCTACGATTTCTTTAAATTCATCATAATTAGCCGCTTTATATGTGTGATTTTCTCTATGAACTTTCGCCTTTTCTAACATATCATTTTGCATTGTAGTAAGTATCTTTTCTACTTCTTCTTCAATATTATCTAATGAAACACTTACTTTTTCTCCTGTATCACGTCTTACTATTATTGCTTGATTTGCTTCAATATCTCTTGGTCCTATTTCTATACGAATTGGAATCCCTCTCATTTCTTGGTCACTGAACTTCCAACCAGGACTTTTATCTGAATCATCCACTTTTACACTAAAGTTAGATAATCTTTCCTTTAGTTCGTATGCTTTATCAAGAACCCCTTCTTTATGTTGTGCAATAGGTATTATCATAGCTTGTATTGGTGCAATACGTGGTGGTAATACTAAACCATTATTGTCTCCATGAACCATTATTATTGCTCCAATAATACGAGTTGACACTCCCCAAGATGTTTGATGAACATATTGTAGCTGGTTGTTTTTATCTGTATATTGAATGTCAAAGGCCTTAGCAAATCCATCGCCAAAATCATGGCTTGTACCTGACTGCAATGCTTTTCCGTCATGCATTAAAGCTTCTATTGTATAGGTTGATTCTGCTCCCGCAAACTTTTCTTTTTCTGTCTTAAGTCCTTTAACTACTGGTATTGCTAAAACTTCTTCAAAAAAGTCTGAATAAACATTTAACATTTGAATAGTACGTTCGTGTGCTTCTTCTGCAGTAGCATGTGCAGTATGACCTTCTTGCCATAAGAATTCTGTTGAACGTAAAAATGGTCTAGTAGTTTTCTCCCATCTTACAACTGAACACCATTGATTATAGTTCTTTGGCAAATCCCTATAAGACTGAATAACTTCTGAGTAATGATCACAGAATAAAGTTTCAGAAGTAGGTCTTACACATAATCTTTCTTGTAATTTCTCTTCTCCACCTTGAGTAACCCATGCTACTTCAGGTGCAAAACCTTCAACATGATCTTTTTCTTTTTGTAACAAGCTTTCTGGAATAAACATTGGCATATACACGTTTTCTACACCTGTTTCCTTAAAGCGACCGTCAAGATCCTTCTGAATGTTTTCCCATATTGCATAACCATATGGACGTATAATCATACATCCTCTTACACTAGAATAAGAAATAAGTTCTGCCTTTATAACCACATCTGTATACCATTGGGAAAAGTTCTCTTCCATTGATGTGATTTCTTCAACTAACTTTTTGTTTTTAGCCATATCTTTCTCCTTTTCTTGATAATATTATCTTCATACTATATATTTTTAGACATAAAAAAAGCCTTTTATCCACAAGGGACCAAAAGACTTCGGCGGTACCACCCTTTTTAACTATAGATTGTTTAACAAACCCATAGCTCTCTTAATATCGTTAACGCCGATTTACGCTATACTTTCATATAGTGCTCCAAGGTAGGTTCAATCAAGGATTATAGAAACATTTCACCTTATGTTTCCTCTCTGTAATAATCTTATTGATATACTATTCCTCTTCTATGCTTATATGTCTGATTTTATTCTAGTTACACATTTTTGTCAAGTTGTTAATATAATTTCAACAAATGGTAGACCTAAAATTTCAGATACTATAACTTCATCTTTTCCTTCAATAATATGGTATTCCTCTTCTATATTCTTGACTAATATCTTTTTATAAATACTATTACCATTTTCTTTTAATTTACTAACCATATCTTGCAAGCGTTCTCTGTCTTCGTCACTTACTCCCTCATGTAACAATCTTTTTGGGGAAACTAAGACCTTATTCCAACCCTTGTTAGTCTCTTCAAATCCTATTTCATTAACCGTATCATTAAATTTTTTCGCTTCTTCTATAATTACTTGAGCTAATTCTTCTGGTGTATTATGTGAACTATCTATTACCAGATTATAATTATTGAAATTAAAATATTCAAGATTATACATTTCTTTAAAACGCTGATTCTCTGTTTCTGCTCTTGCCTTTAATTGATTCTTAGCATCAGCTAAACCAGTGTATTTTTCCACAGAGCCTCTATTAGAATCATTGTAAACTCTGTCTGTTGCCAAATCCAGACTTACAGAAACAAAAACCTTAAAAGATTCTCCCACAAAATGCCAAGCAAGTCTTGAGTCAAAGATAATATCTTTTTCTAGATTTTCTTTAGCAACTCTTGCGGTTGCGTCATCGATCATGTTATCAAACTTGGGATCATTAGACATTAACTCATTCATTTCTAATGTACTTTTCCCAAGTTCCTTTGCTAATTTTCTTTGCACTGTTCCCGTTGAATATATTTCAAAACCATATTTGTCTCTAATAATTTTAGATATGGTTGATTTACCACTTCCTAAGTTACCAGTTATTGTAATATGCATTGTTTCCTCCTATTTAACCTTTAAACCTATATCCAACTCCCCAAATAGTTTCAATATACTGAGGATTCGATGTATCTTTTTCGACTTTCTCACGTATTTTCTTAATATGGACAGTTACTGTCGCAATATCTCCAACTGATTTCATATTCCATATTTCTGTAAATAATTCTTCTTTAGTAAATACACGATTTGGATTTTCTGCTAAGAATATTAGTAAATCAAATTCTTTTGTTGTAAACTTCTTCTCTTCTCCATCTACAAATACTCTTCTAGCTGTTCTATCGATTTTAATACCACGTACTTCTACTATTTCATTTTCTTTATTTCCAGATCCAATTAATCTTTCATATCTATTTAAATGAGCCTTTACTCTAGCAACTAACTCACTTGGACTAAAGGGCTTAGTTATATAATCATCTGCTCCCAAACCAAGTCCTCTTATTTTATCGATGTCATCTTTTCTAGCTGAAACCATTATAATAGGAACATCTTTATTTTTACGTATCTTTTTACAAATATCAAACCCATTTACATTAGGTAACATTAAATCCAAGATAATTAAGTCATAATTATTTTCTAATGCTAAGTCTAAACCTTCTTCACCATCCGTAACAATCTCAACATCAAATCCACTTATTTCTAAGTAATCTCTTTCAAGTTCAGCAATTTCTATTTCATCTTCTATAATTAGTATCTTTTTACTCATTATTAACCTCCTTATACTTTTTTAATTCAATATAAATAGTTGTTCCTTCCCCTTCTTTACTAACAGCGCTTATTTTTCCCTGATGGTCTATTACAACTTTCTTAGCAATTGAAAGTCCTAAGCCTGAACCACCTTTTGTTGAGTTTCTAGACTTATCTGTTCTATAAAAACGATCAAAGATAAAAGGTAAATCATCAGCTGATATTCCTATCCCATTATCAGTAATACTTATCAATATAAAGGGGCCTTCTTCATTTATTTTTATATGTATTAATCCTTCTGTTGCTTTAATGTATTTAACTGAATTTGAAATAATATTATTAATAACCTTTCTTAATTGCTCAGGATCTGCATAAATAAAGACTTGTTCAGACAAATTGTTTTCGTAGGAAAGCTTAATGTTTTCAACCTCTAAATCCAAGCTTAATTCTTCTATACAATACTTAAAAAAGCTATCTATATTTAATTTTGAAAACTGATAGTTAATTTGATTGTTTTCAACTTTAGAATATAACATTAACTCATCTACTAAACTCGACATAGAGTTCACCTTATTATATATGGTTTTTATATACTTTTCCTGTTTCTCCGAAGTATCTGCAACACCATCTATAATACCTTCAGAATAACCTTTAATTGCTGTAATTGGTGTTTTTAAGTCATGAGAAATGTTGCTTACTAATTCCTTAATATTACTTTCATTTTCTAGTTGGCTTTCTAAAAGCTGCCTAATCTTGATTCTCATTGCCTCAAAGTCAATACATAGTTGGCCTATTTCATCTTTCGGGTCGCCTTCTATAGAATAGTTAAGGTTCCCTTTTGTTATTTCACTTGTAGCAACTTTAAGTACATTAAGAGGTTTTATAATACTATAATACAACCAATATACTACTATAATAGCCGTTAAAAGAGAGACAAATACATAGGAAAGTAGTAATTGTATTATAGAATGTTTAATTTCTGGTATAAGGTTTTTAACGTCAGTAATAATAAATATACTCCCTTGGCTACCGTCATTGTAATAAAAATCTTGTTGTTTTAATAAAAATGGACTGTTTGCTTCTATATAGAATCCACCTTCAACATCTATACTATAATTACTGAATTCAGGTAAGTATTTTTCTATGTCCTCATTTTTTTTGCTTCCATTGTAGATAATATCATTATCTTTTCTAAGTATAATAAAAGAAAAATTGCTTTCTAGACTTTCATCTAACTCTTTTAGATAATCATTTTCTTCAAATTTTTTAGGAGACTCATTAGCTGTTAAAGATATTTGATTATAGGTGCCTCTAGTAAGTCTATTTAAAAGGGCAAGAGGATTGGTGAAAATATCATATAGATCTACATCCATTGTATATTCTTCTTGAATTGATTCAACTTGCCTATTAATAATACACACACCAAAAACACCAAAAAGAATACCTGGCAATAACATTATAGTTAAAAACGCAATTATTAACCTTGTCTTAAGTTTCATCTAATCCCCCCTCTTTAGCTTTTGATGAATTTCCTTATAAATACTCCTTAAGAACATCTATTTTATCAGTTTCTTCCCATGGGAGGTCTAAGTCGTTCCTTCCAAAATGTCCATATGATGCCGTTTGTTTATAAATAGGTCTTCTTAAATCTAATGATTCAATTATTCCTGTTGGAGTTAAATCAAAATGTTCCTTTATGATTTCAATTAATTTATTTTCACTAACTAAACCAGTATTAAATGTGTCAACCATTATTGAAGTAGGACTAGCTACTCCAATTGCATAGGAAAGCTGAATTTCACATTTCTTAGCAAGACCCGCAGCAACAATATTTTTAGCTATATATCGAGCTGCATATGAGGCCGAACGGTCAACTTTAGTACAGTCTTTACCTGAAAATGCTCCTCCTCCATGTCTTGCAGTTCCACCATATGTGTCAACAATAATTTTTCTACCAGTTAAACCACTATCTCCAAGAGGACCACCTATAACAAATCTTCCTGTTGGATTAATAAAATATTGTGTTTCTTCTGTTAATAACTCTTTTGGAAGAATTTTATCAAATAGGTGTTTGTGTATGTCTTCTTCTAATTGCTTTCTGGTTACATCTGGATCGTGTTGAGTAGATAATACTACCGTGTCAATATACAGAGGCTTTCCTTGCTCATCATATTCAACTGTTACTTGAGATTTGCCATCAGGACGGAGATATGGCATGGTACCATCTTTCCTTACCTTTGTAAGAGCTTTGGCTAGCTTATGTGATAGATATATTGGATATGGCATATACTCATCTGTTTCATCAGTTGCATATCCAAACATCATTCCTTGGTCTCCTGCACCAATAGCGCTTTCTTCTTTGGAGCTTTCTTGTTTTAATTCATAAGCTTTATCAACACCCATGGCAATATCAGGGGATTGTTCATCAATTGCAACAATTACTCCACATGTGTTTCCATCAAAACCATATTCGGATTTGTCATACCCTATTTCACAAATAGTCTCTCTTACTATTTTTTGTATGTCTACATATGCATTAGTAGTGATTTCGCCCATTACTAAAACTAATCCTGTTGTTATAGCAGTTTCACATGCAACTCGGCTCATTGGGTCTTGTTCCATAATTGCATCTAATATTGCATCCGATACTTGATCACAAATTTTATCTGGATGCCCTTCTGTTACAGATTCTGAAGTAAAAAATTTCTTCATAGAATTACCCTCTTTCTAATAAAATTTATATGATTATTTATTCTTATGTTCTTTTAATATAATATTTCCTTACTATATAAAAAAAGTCCGTCTAAGACGGACCCGATAATATTTATTATCAATTCCTCTTATTGTTCGATTTCTCGCTTAGATTAGCACCTTCCAAGTTGGGGTTGCCGTAACTTCACAGAGCCTTCACTCTCCATTACTCCTAATAAGGGATCTTAATTGTTTTATTGAATTAGTAAAAATTATCCTACTTTAAATTTGAATTTACGGACAGCTTTTTCATCATTGGAATCAATTTTTTCTATATCTGCCCCTAAGCCTTGTAGCTTAGTTTCAAAATCTTCGTAGCCTCTTTCAATATACTTAGTTTGCTCTACATAAGTATACCCTTCAGCTATTAAGCCCGCTATTACAAGGGCGGCACCTGCTCTTAAATCTGGAGCTCTGACAATAGCTCCTGTAAGACTATCTACTCCATCTATAATTGCAGAATTTCCTTCTACCTTTATTGAAGCTCCCATTCTTGATAATTCATCTACATATTTAAAGCGGTTTTCAAATATACTTTCTGTAACTATACTAGTTCCTGTTGATACAGTCAAGGCTGCAGTAGTTTGTGGTTGCATATCCGTGGGAAACCCTGGATAAGGTATAGTTTTAACATGAGTATTACTTAGCCTTTCAGGTCCAATTACCCTTACTGCATCATCTATTTCTTCTACTGTTGCTCCCATTTCTAGAAGTTTAGCTGTAATTGCTTCAAGATGTTTTGGAATTACATTCTTAACTAGAACATTACCTTTTGTAACAGCTGCTGCAAGCATAAATGTACCTGCTTCAATTTGATCTGGTATTATTGAATATTCTGTAGCATGCAAACTTTCAACTCCACTAATACGGATTACATCAGTACCAGCACCTTTAATGTTAGCACCCATACTATTTAAAAAGTTTGCCACATCAACAACATGTGGTTCTTTAGCTGTGTTTTCTAAAATAGTTGTTCCCTCTGCAAAACACGCTGCAAGCATAATGTTTATAGTTGCTCCTACACTAACTACATCTAAAAATATATGACTGCCTACTAACTTGTCTGTTTTAGCTTCAATCATACCATGCTCAATTTTTACAGATGCACCTAGAGCTTCAAATCCTTTTATGTGTTGGTCAATAGGCCTACTACCTATATTACAACCACCAGGAAGTGCTACTTTTGCTTTTTTATATTTTCCTAGCAAGGCTCCTAATAGATAATACGATGCCCTTATTTTCCTTATATATTCATAATCAATAATTATAGATTCAATATAACTACCATTAATTTTTACTTTATTAGCATTTATTCTATCTACTTTTGCTCCTATTTGTTCTATTGCTTCCAACAAAACATTAATATCCCTTACATCTGGTAAGTTGTCTACTATTACATCCTCATCAGCCATAATCGCTGCAGCTAAGATTCCAAGTGCTGCATTTTTTGCTCCACTAATACTCACTTCACCTTGTAGGCTTTTACCGCCCTTAATTATATATTGCTCCATCACGCACCTCATTACATACATTTTAATCAATTACTATTTTTTATTAAACAATCATTTTTATTTTATATATTTATCAATTTTGTATATTTTCCACTTAAATGTTTATTCATATAATTTTTTTCTATTTTTTAGTTATTTAACCCTATTAAGTATAACACATATCTTGTTGCAATAAAAGTATTAGTTGATAAATGGTGTAATGGCACGTATCATACTATCTAATACTTCTTCAACAGTTTTATTATCACCATTAATTATAATATCCCCATGTTTTTCATATAAAGGACATCGTTCCTCATATAAACTTTTTAAATTTTGACCTGGTTTAAAGGCAACACCTCTTTGTTTCATATTTCCAAGTCTGGTTTCTAATGTCTCTAAGCTTAATTGTATATATATTACGGTTCCAATGTTACTTAAGTGCTCCATTGCTTCTTTGCCATAAATAACACTTCCGCCAGTTGCAATAACTGTTTTTTCGGCTTTAATTTCTGAATTAATTTGATTTTCTATCTCTATAAATTTATCTAATCCTTTATTGGCTATAATATCTTTAAGTAAACTTTTCTCTTGTTCTTGTATTAGTAAATCCGAATCAATAAAACTATATCCTAATACCTTTGCTAATATAACGCCTACCGTACTTTTCCCTGCGCCAGGCATTCCAATTAGTATTAAATTATTCATCTATTTGTTCCTTTCATATCTTATAAACAAATGTATTATAGCATTATTATCTTATAATTCAACCTTAATACTAAAATATTCAGTAAGATTAGGATTTTGTTCAAAAAAGTCCCTTGTTTTATTGTGATTACCTTGTAAAACAATAGAATAAGTTTCTTCCTCGTCAAGGAAGAGTTTCTCTATATCCTTTACTTTATCATCATCAAGTAATGGGGCATTATCTATTATTATGGAACAATTTTTAATAGTTTTCTTTTCTTTCTCCAAGTCAATTTTATTAAACTCATTGCCACTAATTATACCAACCTTATTACTTGAAATATATCCCAGCTTATAAAGAGCAGTTAACATGGCCTTTGAAAAAGAGGTTTTATCATATTTAGAATTTGTATCATTAGAAGTTACAACTACATTAAAAAAGTTTGTTTCCTTATTATCTATTTTAATCAAGGATTCAACTATTTGCTCTTTTATATAATTATGATTTAAAAAGTCAGCAAATATATCTTTATAATCAATATTAGCATGGTCAAATAAGCTTTTTAACTGATTATTTAATTCTTGGTCTTTTTTCTTTTCCTCTTCAGCCTTTCGTCTTTCAGCTTCTACCTTTTCTTCTACTTCTTTTTGTTCTAATAACTTGGCTTCTTCTTTCTCTTTAACTAATTTAAATAAATCAATTTCACCTTCATAATAACCCTTTAACAACTTGGCTCTTTCTACATAATCTCCTGAACCAAACCAAATAATTATATCATTACATTCTGATATACACTCAATTTTCATATCAGCTTTATGATATAAGGTTGCTAGTTCATAGGCCCACTCTTCAATGTATTCGTATTTTTTTAAGTCTTTTAATGGGATTATTTGTTCCTTAATAGATTTTCCCTCTAACTTATAAATTAAATATTGAAATATATATCTTGTAGGATCTTTAGGGGCTATATCTATGTATTCTTTATAATATCTATTAGCTAAATTAAGATTGTTACTTTTAATTGAAACTTCTAAAAGTCCATAGACAACTCTCCTAGATATGGATTTATCGTATAATTTGTTTAAAACTTCCATGGCTTCTTTATAGCGCCCATTTTTTGTTAATACCTCTGCAAATGTACTTAGGTCAGTGGCAATTTTTATTTCTTCAACATCTATAGTTTCTATTATTTCTAAGGCTTTTTTATAGTCCCTAGCTTCTGCTAATCGCTTTACTTCTTCTATTTTAACTATGTTTCCGTATTTTTCCATATACTTCTCCTAATATTGGGTGATAATAAAGTATTCTTCTCAATTGGTTTCATGTCTTATAATGTCAAAACATGTGTTAATATGAGTTGTTTTATCTGTTTTTATATTATCATTCTATAGGTAAATTAACAAGTATTTATAATGGGAGAATTTATTAAGTATAGCTTAATTTTGGACAAAAAAAATGACATCACATATAAATATGATGACATTATATATAAATTCCGTGCATCTTGCTTTGGATGTTGTTCATAAGCGTTACTTGTACAGTTAACTCGGCTCAGGTTGCCTTACGGCACACAAGAGGGCTTACTTAGTGCTGCTTCATTCCTGACCTGACACGGTTCACAAGTTCTTGTTGCGTAAGACCCAAACGTCAACGCCACTTATAAAAGGCAGCCTCACAAACTCACACCCTAGGCAAGATATCACCCCTGCTGTAGCGGATTGCAGGTATAGGGCACCGCTATCTCCCCGGCTGCACGGAAACTTTATAACATTTTATAGGCAATAGCTAAATAAATATTTAACTAAAGCTGTGCCCTATAGTATATAGGTTAATAAATTAAAAGTCAACTATTTAATTATGTCAATGTTTGGAACATTTTCTTTCTCAATTTTTCTTTCTAATTTATTTCT